>JAAUUT010000066.1 GCA_012031035.1 Candidatus Altimarinota bacterium
CGAAAGTCGAATTATGAAGGCAGATGGTGGAAGTAACGTTTCTCCCTTGTCTCCCGTCTCCCGTCTCCCGTCCCCTTCGTCCCCCTTGTCCCCCTTGTCTTCCGAAGGACGTTCCCCAACAATAGGCTTTCTCCCAGGTTCCAAAGCAGCTAAACTGACTCAAGGCGTTCCTTTGTGCTTGGCGATCGCACAATATATACTCGCTCAACGTCCTCAAACGCGCTTTATACTTCCCGTCGCTCCTACACTGGATCTCGCAACCCTTGCTAGCTATGCCGATCCTAAAATCAATCCTTTCATGAGTCGCTTTGGCGGGGTTGAAGCACAATTAATTATGCCGCCTGCGGATTCTAACAATCCTCCCCTTCTCCAAACCTCTACTGGCGTTGCGATCGAATTGATAACCCAGTTTCCTGCCTATGAGTTTCTCAGTCAATGCGACTTGACAATAACTACAGTTGGTGCTAACACTGCTCAACTTGGTTCGTTGGGAATTCCGATGCTCGTCCTGATTCCGACGCAACAACTCGATGCGATGCGTAGTTGGGATGGAATCCCAGGAATCTTGGCAAATTTACCGCTTTTGGGTTCTGCGTTTGCCAAAACTATCAATTGGCTAATTTTGAAACAGGGTCGCCTCTTTGCCTGGCCGAATATCTGGGCGCAACAAGAGATAGTCCCAGAGTTAGTAGGGGAATTACAAGCTAGTGATATTGCTAGGCTCGTACTGGAATATTTAGATAATCCCGATAAATTGGAGAAAATGCGCGATCGCTTGCTTGCAGTAAGGGGAAAACAGGAGCCTCTCATAGTATTGCTGAAATTGTCAAACAACAGTTAAATTAAGACTTTTCTTTTCACCTCTAAATCCTTAAGTTTGCTTGACCGTCGAGCCGAAAAAGCTTTTCGATTAACTAAACGCTAAATCCCAGAAACATTATTACAAACTAATTTTCATAGAATGTTAACTTAAATTCTTGCGATCGTAAGCTTTTTTCAACAAAACTATGACAATTGTCTCTCATTGCATCAGTGTAATATGATGGGATCTTTTTTTGTTTTTGCACTATAATTTGTGAGAAATAATATTTAGCGTAAAAACAACAATGCTATTTGCAGACTGTTTTTGGAGCAAGCAAGCACATCCTAGTTTTCTAGGCTCGAAAAAAGCAAAATCAAAGAAAGCAAGTCGCTACCCCTAACCCTCAAAAAGTTAACAAGCAACTTCAGTTAAAAACTTGCTATTGAAAACATTTTATGTTATTGAAACAAACTTATAGTAAGCAAAAACAATTTTCACTCAGGTTAACATTGTCGCTCTACATGATTTGTGCTTGCGAGCAGGCTTTGGGGGCGACGCTATTATCTAGACTTGATAACTTAGTAACAAATTTAGTAACTAGCGATTTTCAGTTCGAGATAGAAGTTTTTCTCGAACAAGAGCAACAAAATTGGGGAGAAATCGCCGAAAAAATCTTGGTTTCTAAGACTGATACTTCCTCGCCGCTCGGTTTGCTAGTTGCGAATTCTGTTGGCGATCGCGATCGAAGCGATGCAGAGAAAGCACCTTTATCGATTCGCTCGGTTGTCGAAACCTTCAAACAACTCGATTTAGAAGTCGATCGTCGTAAAAATGCTAAACCTACCAAGGTTCCTAGATTGCCCCAGGTAGCTTATGGCGACATCGATAAAGGAGTCTATGTATTTGAACCCACAGCAACAGATAAAAAGCAATCGACTAATACGATTATGTTTGCTCGTGAGAATTTTGCCTCTGCGGCTTCCTTTGGGAAAGTAGGTTCGATTGGAATTTCAGGTTTTAGCATCGCTACACTTAACCCTGTAAATTCCCTAGGAACGAGTTCTCTTCCTCAAGCATCGGGCGCAATCGGAATTACCCCAGTGCATTTGAGCTTACCTGTCTTGAATTCTCAACTCTCTCTATTGCCTCAAAATCAGATCTCAACTTCAATTGGGGGAACGAATGCAAGCGTTAATAATGTTCTAAATGCGCTTAATAGTTTTGGCGGACTTAAAATCGACCGTGGCTTTCGCTTGTTTCCTGAAGTCTTTGTTACAAGTCAACTCGATATACAAGATGATGCTATCAGAAAAAGCGATCTCGTTCGTAGCGATCTATCTATGATTTCGCCACTCCAGACAAAAGTTCAGGAGCGAATCGAACGAGAGACACAAAAATCTTACGGGAAACAACAAAGCCTTCAACGCTCCATGTACGTGCAAGTAACAACTAGAAAAGTTCAATATCAACAGATACAGAGACAATCGAGCAAAAAACTCCAGGAACAGCAACAGCAACAAATTAGAAAACAGCAAGCACGACAGGAAAGACTCAGAGACAAATTCGAGCAGCAAATAGAAAATCATCTTCAAAGATATCAAAAACGCAAACAAAAAATTAGATAACAAGATCTCCTAAGTCTTTGGGATAAGCTACGCCAAAATGGATCGAATTCCTCGAACGATTTAACTCGGTCTAGACAGATGCTAATATACCTCAAGCAGAAAAACTTAAGTGGCTCGTATGAGTTAATAAATTCCCGTCATGTTCAACAGAAGCATTCGTTTTTTCACCTGTAGTAGTTTAATTGTCATGCCCGTTGTTGGGTTGGCGATCGCGCCTGCGTGCGCTCAAATGGCCGCGCAGGAAGGCACGCAAGAGGATGCCCGTCCTTTGTCACAAGCCAATAGCGTCCTCAGCTTTCAGGGAGCGCAGCAACTTATGGCAGAAGCCGATGCAGCTATCGGATCGGAACAATATGATGTTGCTGTCAACAAACTACAACAGGCTCGTAAAATTTTTAATCAGTTATCTAATTTTCACTTGCAACTAGCTAATAGTTTTTCAGGAATTGATACCAGCGTTTTTGAATCCCAAAGACAAAGCGCACTACAAAGCGGACAACTGCGCGATGAAGCCACCTATCAGCTTGCGTTAGTCCATCGGGCACAAAATAAACCCGAACTTGCTGTTCCCTTACTCATACAAATTATTCGCTCCCAAAATCCCACTAGCGAACTCGGCAAAAAATCTTATCAGCAGCTTTATGAATTAGGATTTGTTGAAGCGCCTTTCTCTCCTTCAACTCGTCCTGCTTCGCCTCCCCAAGAAGAACAAGATAATTGACGATCGCAAAATGCGGTTGATGCTCGCCAGAGAATTTTCGCTCGGCGACCAGTGACCAGTTATCAGTTTCCTAAACTCCTGAATGGCGATAACTGATAACTGTTAATCGTAGGGGAAGTTGTTAACTGGGCTTTCATTTATAAAAGAGAAGCGATATTTCTTTGTCGTTGTGCTTCGTACAATAATAATGCCGACGCGATCGCGACATTCAACGATTCAACTCCCTCATGCAAAGGAATTTTGACTTGAAGATCGGATAATGATACTAATTCTTCTGTCAATCCTGCCCCTTCATTCCCCAATAAAATTAGAGTTGGATGCTTAAAATCGATTTCCCAATACAATTTATCGACTTTAGGAAGCGTCGCAATGATTTGTACGCCTTGCGAGCGATATTTTTTCACCACTTCAGTTAAATTAGAACTAATCGCGATCGGTAAGTGAAACCACGCTCCAGCAGACGATCGCAACACTTTAGGATTATCTAAATCCACGCTATTATCGCTTAACCACAACCCATCAACTCCCGCCGCGACGCTAGTACGAATAATCGTTCCCAAATTGCCAGGGTCTTGCAATCTTTCTAAAACTAATCCTAAATGCAGATGAGCTAGCTGTAAGGGTTTATCTACAATCCTTACAGTAGTAGCAACTACGCCATCGGGATGAACGGTTGTCGCGATCGCGCCTAAAACTTCTTCTGAGACTATTTCTGTCCGTTTAGCCTGCCCACAAGCCATTTCCCACAATTGTGGATAGTGTTCTTGCCATTGCTGAGTATAACAAACCGTCACTAAGGAACAATTGTTTTCGCAAGCTGTCTCTAGTAAGTGAGTTCCTTCTAATAAAAATAGATTTTGCTCGCGCCTTCCTTTAGAAGAGTGCAACTTCCGTATCTGTTTGATGAGAGGATTTTGAAGACTCGTAATCATCGGAAAATTTGTGAATGGTGATTGGCGATTGGAAACTTGTATTAATAACTTCTTGCTCTCCCAGTCACCAATGTCTCAGTATCTCGATGTCCTTACAATGCGGAACCCGGGACTTGAACCCGGACAGGTTGCCCCACTAGAACCTGAATCTAGCGCGTCTACCAATTCCGCCAGTTCCGCATAAATTTAACGCCCGATCTCTTATTATGATTTACCAAACGAGATTAGTCAACCTTTGATTAGAGGCATTGCGAACGGTTACTATGACTGGCACAAACGCGATCGAGTTAATCGGGATCTTTACGATCTTTCCGGTAAAATCAATAAGCAAAATTATGTAAAAAAAAAGTTAATATTTCTTAAGTTTTTGGAGGATAAAGTCATCAAACGCCCTCAGAATTCCAACCAGTCACTACCCCAATCTGAAGACGACCAACCCTTTTTAGAAATTTGGGGTCGCTCCTCTCTCAAAGGAGAAGTACGAATTAGCGGTGCAAAAAATTCTGCCTTAGTTATCATGGCAGGAGCTATCTTATGCTCTGATGAGTTCCGGTTGCGTAACGTTCCGTCTTTAGTAGATGTGACGCGCATGGAGCAAATTTTAGCCGCATTAGGCATTAAATTAATTAGAAATGGCAATATTTTAGATATTGACGCGAGAAACATCGGACAATCGCAAGCGCCTTACGATATGGTCTCTCAAATGAGAGCGAGCTTTTTCATTATCGGGCCTTTACTAGCTCGCTTGGGCGTTGCTAGCGTTCCCTTACCAGGAGGTTGTGCAATTGGTGCTAGGCCTGTCGAACTACACGTTCGCGGTTTGCAGGCGCTAGGCGCAGACGTTCGCATCGAACACGGTATGGTTCATGCTTGCGTTAAAGGCAGACGAAATAGATTGCAGGGAGCTAAAATTTATTTAGATTATCCCAGCGTCGGCGCGACAGAAACGATTATGATGGCAGCTACCCTTGCAGAAGGCGAAACCATCATTGAAAATGCCGCACAAGAGCCAGAAGTCGAAGATTTAGCTAATTTCTGTTCTTCGATGGGAGCCAAAATTAGCGGGGCTGGCACGAATACTATTGTAATTTCTGGAGTCGATCGCCTGCACGAGACAGACTATAACATTATCCCCGATCGCATCGAAGCAGGAACCTTCCTCGTTGCTGGAGCAATTACTCGCTCGGAAATTAGTTTATATCCCATCGTTCCCGAACATCTAGCGTCTGCGATCGCCAAACTGCAAGAAATTGGCACTCAAGTTATTGTAGAAGATCGCGATCGCCTGCGCGTGGTTTCTGGGGAATTGCGGGCAACTGATATCGAAACACTTCCCTATCCTGGATTTCCCACCGATATGCAGGCGCAATTTATGGCACTGCTAACCCTAGCTGAAGGAAACAGCGTCATCAGCGAAACGGTATTTGAAAACCGCCTGCGTCATGTGGCAGAATTGAATCGCATGGGTGCAGACATTCGGGTCAAAGGCAATCACGCGATCGTGCGAGGCGTACCGATGCTATCTGGCGCACCCGTTATGGCAACAGACTTACGCGCTTCAGCCGCCTTAGTAGTCGCAGGATTAGCCGCAGAAGGCAAAACAATCGTTCAAGGATTGCATCATTTAGACCGAGGCTATGACAATCTAGAAGCTAAATTAAGGCAGTTGGGAGCAAAAATTCGTAGAGTTACACCTGATTTAGAATCTTCGTTTGAGACTCCGCTCGTCGATCGCTTAAATCCAGCAGCGTCCTGAGTTGAATCAATTGGGTTGTACGATTCGGTTTTTGTGCAACCCCATTCGTTACTTTTTATCCCTAAACGCTTTGTAAGTCCAGGATTTATCCTGGTAAAACGCCCTCACCTGATAAATTAGCAGGCGAATCTAATACTTCATTCGCTTGTCCTTGACGATAAATTTCCACCTGACGTTTTTTAGGATGAATTAACCATCCCAGTTGTACGCCATTATCGATGTATTCTTGCATTTTGGCTTGAATATCTTCGAGGCGATCGCTAGGAGAAACTAACTCTAAAACAAAGTCAAGAGCGATGGGAGGAAATTTCTCTTTTTGTTCTGCGCTTAATGCGTCCCATCTTTCTTGTTCGATCCACGCAACATCAGGGGAACGATTGGCACCATTTTTTATAATTCATAATTTATAATTCATAATTTTGAGAATACCAAGCCTCTAAAGCCATCTGATGAATGACGCGCCAAGGGCGATCGCATTTCCTGGCTAATTCGGCACAATCTTCATACTCTGGTTGTACATTTAGGATCGTTTTCGTTTCTGCTTGTCCTTGTGTCGCTACCTTAATTCTAACCGTGCCGAAAATTGTCTCGACTTGGTGAATTTCTCTCCCTAAAACCGAACGTTGCTGGGTGAGGTGTCGTATGCCTAAAGTCGTCGTTTCTCGAAATAGAATCGCTTCGCAAACCGAAGTTTGTTCGGGAGGACAAATAACCGTCAATAAAATCCCAGGACGAGATTTTTTCATGCCAATTGCTTGTGTAAAAACATCTAAAGCACCAGCTTTCAACAACGCTTCAAAAACATAACCTATTGCCTGGGGATTGAGATCGTCAATTTGCGTTTCTAAAACTGATATGGTTTCTTGATTAGAGATCGATTGTTCGTTAATTTGACCGAGCCACAATCTGAGAATATTAGGAAGGGGTAAATCTTGTGAACCCGCACCTAAACCAATGCGTTCGAGACTCATAGCAGGTGGAGAACCAAAACGAGTCGCCAGCGCAACGGCGATCGCAGCCCCAGTGGGCGTAACCAACTCCTTATCAATACCATTGCTATAAAGCGGAACCTTACGAGTTTCCCATAATCTCATCACAGCAGGGACGGGAACGGGTAAACGACCGTGCGCTGCTTTTACCGTACCACCCCCTATCGGCATTGCAGAACAGTATAATTCGTCGATACCCAGCCAATCTAACCCCAAACAAGTCCCTACAATGTCTACAATGGCATCAGTAGCGCCGACTTCGTGAAAATGGACTTTTTCTGGTGGAGTACCGTGAACAGTTCCTTCCGCGATCGCCAATTGACGAAAGACTTTTAAACTCCATTCTTGCGTTCTTGGCGGGAGTAAAGCCGATTCAATAAGTTTCTCTATTTCTGGTAAATGTCTTGCAGGAGGATGATGGTGATGATGTCCGTCATGTTCGTGGCTATGTTCGGCAAGGACATCGACATGAACTTTTGTTGCGATCTGTCCGTTGCGATGCAGTTTTTGCGACCACAAGCGATATTCTTGTTCGATCCCCAACCCTTTAAGCTTATCGACTAAATATTCTAACGGCACGCCAGCATCGACTAAAGCACCCAAACACATATCGCCAGCAATTCCCGTTTGGCATTCAAAATAAGCTATTTTTTTCATAATTGTTTTTTAACTAATCTTTTCATCCTTCATTTTTAAATAATCATGGCTACTCTTTATTCCCTTCATCCCAAAAATCCCCAACAACGTACTGTTGACGAAATTTGCAGTGCGCTTAGGCGTGGAGCCGTTATGCTCTATCCTACCGATACCGTCTATGCCATTGGTTGCGATCTCAACTCAAAATCCGCAGTTGAAAAAGTGAGAAAACTAAAACAGTTATCCAATGATAAACCGCTCACCTTTCTTTGTTCGTCCCTTTCCAATATTTCTGAATATGCAACGGTCAGCGATTCGGCTTATCGAATTATGAAACATTTAATTCCAGGCCCTTATACCTTTGTTTTACCCGCTACGAAATTGGTTCCCAAGCTGGTCATGGCTCCCAAGCGAAAAACGACTGGAATTAGAGTGCCCGATTGTTCGGTATGTCAAGCAATTTTACAAACCTTAAACAATCCCATTATTTCTAGTTCGGCTCATTTACCAGATGAAGAGGGAGATTTTCCTACAATGGGACTAGAAAAAGCCTATCTATTCGATGCACTCGATAAAGTAGTCGATCTGATTGTCGATAACGATTCCGAACCCAGTACAGAAGTTTCTACTATTCTCGATTTGACAGAAGACGAACCTACTATTGTCAGAAAAGGGTTGGGGTGGGAAGAAGTTGAAAATTGGTTAGTGCCGAGTGCATAGGCACAGAAGAAATATAATTAGAAATAACGCTTCGATAATTACTTTCCCAGGTATAAGATGACGAAAACCATCGCCGAGGTCATGACCCCCAATCCTATTTCGATCGCTCCGCAAAAGCCTTTACAAGAAGCTATCAAAATCTTGGTAGAAAATCGTATTAGCGGGTTGCCAGTCGTTGATGATGCGGGAACGTTAATTGGGGTGATATCAGAATCCGATTTAATGTGGCAAGAAACTGGAGTAGAACCCCCGCCCTATATCATGTTTCTCGATAGTGTCATCTACCTTCAAAATCCCTCTCGTCACGACAAGGAAATTCACAAAGTCTTGGGAGAAACAGTAGAGGAAGTCATGACTGATAAACCGATTACTATTACGGGCGATCGCTCGCTCAAAGAAGCGGCTCGCATCATGCACGAAAAGAAAATTAGACGCTTAATCGTCGTTGATGAAAAGAACGACAAAGTTGTCGGGATTATCACTCAAGGCGATATCATTCGCGCGATGGCAGAAAGCTAAGCTTGACGAGCCTATCGCCAATCAATCATTTGAGACACTTGATGATTTAGATATCGAAAGTAGTCTTTTTGAACAAGCGGCTACAGTTTGGAATCAACATCCCGTTCCCGATCGAAACGCGATCGCACCTTGGATAAAAGCTTTTGTAGTCGTCGAGAACAACTCAAAGACGATAAGACAGATAAATTTCAAGAATCGCTAACTAATTTTATAACTCATCTGTGGAAAAAAACCTTAGAAGAAGAACGCGATACAGAAGTACAAAATTGGCTAAAACTAGCTGCTTTCGTCTTGCGAAACCGAGAAATTAAACTGGGAGGACAAGGCTAATGTATTGGTACAGTCTTACTCCTATTGATGTCCTCCTCTTACGCGATGCAAAACCCTTTACCCCTGGCGAAAGGGCCTGGGCAGGAAGCGTTTTTCCTCCCAACGGACACGCGATCGCTGGGGCTTTGCGAGGATGTTTGGGCACAAAAAAGACTATTTTCAAATTAAAGGGACGTTCCTATGTCGTAAAACCACTGCAAACCAAACAAATGGAACGGGAATGCAGCTATATTTACCGCGTCCTTTAAATTTTGTCGGTTCTCAACCGTTACTTCCTTTAGTTTGGCATGAAACACTAGCCTTAAATCATGCCATGTGGGATCGAACTAAACCTTGTCCGCTAACAATTCAACCTCATCTCAATGGCGATCGCGATGACGAAGAAGTAGAAACCATTAAATATCGTCAATTTTTACCTTGGGAGGTCGTTTATCAGTATTTAGAAACGGGAACCATCCCAGATAAAGATTGGCAATTAGAATGTAGGGGCGAAGATCGACCTTGGATTGTGGAAACGCGATCGCATAATGCGATTGAAGAAGGAACTAACGGGACTTAGACAAAAAATATCTCAAAAAAAGCCTCAAATCTATAGCAGGACTTGAGTTTCACTTCAAAGCCTCCAAAATGGCTGAAACCTAGATATATCAGGAAAATCGATAAACCAACGTAAAAATATTGCTATATATGGGTTTGAGGCTTTTTTAAACCAGGAACTGTCGATGCAAACCTTATTGGAGTTCCATTCTAAAAGCGTCTACTAGTTCGGATTTTAAGGTGTATTGGACATCAGCACGACAGATGCGTAACTTTATCGCTCACGAATTAGGTGGTTTGGCAGAAAAGAAGTTATTTGAAGCTTGGAACGTTCAGACAAAAGACCAGTGGGAAATAAGACTTTTAAATTGTCTAAATTTAATTGCTAACCAGCATTATAAATCTTTAGCAGAGGCAAGTTTGCTACCAAAAATTCATGACAAAATTATTCGGGCGATCGCTAATTTATAAAAATTATTAATTTTTTGGGAAAACTAAAGAGCAATATAAATCCAGTGAGCGAGATTCAACGTATAAAGAATAGTGAAATAAAGTAACAACTCTGGTTATAACCCGATGCGCTCAAATCGACTCTAAAATTATGGATTCAAGTCTAGTTGTTAACAGTCATGCGTCCTGAGCACAAGAGCGATAATCTGACATCTCGATCGCCTCTTACGGATGCAGAAGTTTATCAAGCCGTAAAATCCGGTCAAAAAGCTGCCCTCGGCATTCTTTACGATCGCTACGGTAAACTCGTCTATGGATTAGCCTTAAAAATCTTGAATAATCCTCAAGAGGCAGAGGATTTAACCCAAGAAATTTTTGTGGCACTTTGGCGCAACCAGAGCTACAATCCTTCTCGTGGTTCTCTCGGTAGCTTTTTAATGACCGTGACGCGATCGCGAGCTATTGATAAACTTCGCTCTCGCAATACTTCCCTAAAATTCCTCGATCGCTGGTCTAAAACTATGTCCGTTGAAACTACCAATACGCCTTTTGAACAAGCCTCTTTTAGCGAACGATCCCAACAAGTTCGCAATGCTTTAACTCAGCTATCTCAAGAACAGCGTCAAGTTTTGGAGATGGTTTACTTTGAGGGGTTGAGTCAATCCGAAATTGCTCAACAACTCAGCCTTCCCCTTGGTACGGTGAAAACTAGATCTCGTCTTGGTTTGCTAAAACTCAGGCAAGCTCTAAAAGATTTTATGAGATGAGAACCGTTATGCGCGAACCATTATCGCCCGAACAAATAGAAGCATTGATGGCAGGGTATGTTTTAGGCGATCTCTCTGGCGAAGAAACCCAAGAATTTGAGCAAATACTTCGAGAAGACCCTAACTTGATGAATCGGGTACAACGCTTGCAAGAAACGTTGGATGTTTTGCCCTATGCGCTTCCAGAAGTAGAACCGCCACCGAACTTGCGAGATGCTATTCTTGCAGCAACTGCAACTGCTCCTCAACCCGTTCGCAGCATATCTCGTCTGCCGTGGGGAAAACTTGTTGCTAGTATAGCCGCTTTAGTCGCGATCGCACTTGGATTGGATAATTATCGTTTGCGACAAGATCTGCAAGTAGCACGGCAAGATCTCAACGATGCACTCACACAGGTAAAAACGGCACAGCAGCGAGAAACCGTTATTAACGTACTACAACAACCGGATACTCGCGTCTTCTCCCTTGCAGGTACGGATAAGGCAAATAAGGCTTCTGGCAGCATCGCGATCGATTCTCAAGACAAAAGAGCGGTCATTGTCTTTAAAAATTTACCAACGCCGCCCGAAGGTCAAATTTATCGACTCTGGGCTATTATTGATAACAAAAAGATTGCTTGCGCTGATTTCAAGGCAACTCAACAAGGAAATGTCCTAGAAGAATTTGCCCTTCCGGCTGAGGCTTGTAGCACTAACAACTCTACTTTAGCAGTTACTTTAGAACCATTCCCAGCGCCGCCCCAGCCCGTTGGGCCTGCTGTTATGGTTGAGAGAAGTTAATCGTTGACTTGGTGAGGGAATCGAGCGATCGATATTTCAGCAATTATTATTTACCAGTTACCAAGTTGGCTTGCTGCATAGTGGTAAAAGGGACAGGTGAGTGGGAGATGAAAAGACAAGGGAGACAAGGGGGATAAGGATGATATTTTATTAATTCCTCAACCCCCAGTCACCAATCGTCAATCACCTCGATGCTCCACTTTTACGGAGAAGCAAGCTACCCGCTTCGCTATTCGCTCGCTTCGCTAAGCGCATCGGTTCACTATTCACCAATTACTACCCTAGTTTATACAGCAGCAAAATAAACTTTCGACTTTTCGGGGTCGGGAATCATCGTCTTGTCTCCTTCTTGCCATCCAGCGGGACAAACTTCATCTGGGTGAGTTTGAACGTACTGAATTGCCTTGAGGGTACGAAGTGTCTCGTCAACGCTACGACCAAAAGAAAGGTTGTTAATGGTCGAATGCTGAATTACACCTTCTTTGTCAATGATAAACAGTCCGCGTAAAGCGACTCCTGCATCGGGATCTAGCACGTTGTAAGCGGTGCTAATCTCTTTTTTGAGGTCGGAGATGAGAGGATAGGTAATATCGCCGATACCCCCAGATTTGCGATCGGTTTGAATCCAAGCTAGGTGAGAAAATTCGCTATCTACAGAAACGCCTAATACTTCTGTACCAATCTTGCTAAATTCCTCGTAGCGATCGCTAAAAGCAATGATTTCAGTCGGACAAACAAAGGTAAAGTCTAGTGGATAGAAGAATAAGACAACGTATTTGCCACGATAATCAGATAGTTTGACGGTCTTGAATTCTTGATCGACAACGGCAGTCGCCGTAAAATCGGGAGCGAGTTGACCAACTCGCAAACATCCTTCAGCCATGTCTCGATTCTCCTTGACTGTGTAATCTTGTTTTTGCAATAGTAAATATTTACGAACTGTAACAAATATATCATACTCATAACGATTTTGAGTAAAAGAGAAAATTTTCTATTCAAGTTTTAATATAAGAAAATTTTATTAATAAACTTAGAGTAAAGCGTCCATAATGCCTAGAGTTGTTTTAGTCCACCCACAAATCCCCCCCAATACAGGAAATATCGCGCGAACTTGCGCAGCAACAGCGACCCCATTGCATCTAGTCGGGCCGTTGGGGTTTGAATTGAGCGATCGCTATTTAAAACGGGCTGGATTAGATTATTGGCCGCATGTTAATTTGCACTATCATATTGATTTAGATGCTTTTAAAAATCGAGCGACAAAAAATAGGAGGTCGTTTTAATTGGTTTTAGCGTTTCTGGTCGTGTAAACTACGTGAAGCATCAATTTCAAGAGGATGACTGGTTGCTATTCGGAAGCGAAACCGAAGGATTACCTCCCACCGTTCTAGAAACTTGCGATGCTACAATTTATATTCCGATAATTCAAGCCAATGTACGCAGTTTAAATCTTTCTGTGAGTGTGGCCGTTGGATTATTTGAAGTGCGCCGCCAACTCGGTTATCTCGATTGAAAGCATTAAAAATTTTGTAAGAGTTTGATAAGAAATTTGTATCAAAAGGCTAAAAAATCCTATATAAAACAATCGACGATCTCCATTTATTCCCAACTTTGAGATGATTTCAACAAAAAAAAGATAAATAATATTATCTTTTAAAGGCGATCGCAATCAACAGAAAAAACAATCGTCAATTGTGGAAACATTACAAAAATTAATTCGTCTAGCCAAGCAACTGCTCAAGAAAGAAAGATCTTCTGGGATAGTAACGCAAATTTAGATTGACTATCTACAATTAGATAGACTTGTCTAAATTGTCAAACCAAGTTAATCTTTCTTAAATAAGTTGAAATCACCCATAAGTACGTTGACAGATCGATCGAACCCAATTAGCGCTCAACATAATTGACCTTAAATAATTAACAAATCACCCTAAAAAAATTTATAAGGTCAAACTCATGTCATAAAACAGCGCTTTTCTATGATGAGGAGGTTTTTTTGAAAGATTCACTGATGCAACAGCTTAAATCGATTCCTTCATGCTCAGCCTACTCCACCGAGGCGACAACCCAGCTATCCGCTAAAGCCTCTGTAGATGTAATACCAATAGGAGAAGGATATCGCCAAGTTCGCCGCTCTGCTGCCACAATTGGCTTAGCTATCTCAATGGGAGCGGTTAGTTTTTTACTGCTCAACCCCAAGGACGCGGCGATCGCAGCCGAGTCTGTTACATCCGAGTCGACAGTTACTAGTCTTCCTTCTCCCCAAGAAAACGATCTCAAACTGTCAAGCCTAGAACGAGCAAGCGAATCTTCTCCTTTAACTTATGTCAAGCTAGCGCCACTAGCGATTAAGCACGAAGTAAAGCAAGGAGAATCTCTATGGCAGCTATCCAAAGAATATCAAGTAGCGCCAGAAGCGATCGCCATTACTAATAATCTTTCTTCTCAAGCTAATTTATTAGTCGGGCAAACCTTAAAAATTCCTTCGCAACAAGACCGAAAAGACGCGCTAGAAAATCGCGAACCTTCTCAAAACATAGCTTCTCGCTCTTCTAGCGTCAGTCCCCAACAACTACAAGAATCGCTAAATAATTTAAGAGAAACGCGAAAACGCCTGCAAGAGAGTCTAGCTACCTTAAAGTTTGAACAAACAAAACTACAAAGCAAATCAGATTTCTCGGCATCGGCTTCTGTGGGGTCACTATCAGTAGATAAAAACTCAACGTTACTTCCTCAGATAACGGCGCTTTCTCCAGATAGAGAGCGCCTTAAATCGTCAAACGAGACTAAACTCGATCGCCCGATTGCTATTGCAGTTGGTGAAGAGAAAAGTCTTTCAAGCCCAAAAGTTGAAACAACTTTACCAAAAGAAAACGTTTCAGAAATCGATCCGCCTAGTTCCTTGCCGATTCCTTATCCAGAAACAGCATCGCTCCCTCAAGAATTTCGTCACCCGGAACTTCCAGCACTAGAGATGAGCTTGCCAGAACCGGAACCTGCGCTCCCCACGCCTAAGAGCGAGCCAGCGGAAGCAATCGAACAAGTTTATCAAGTCAAGCGCGGAGACACCCTTAACAAGATTGCCCATCGTCATAGCGTATCAATCTCACAGCTAATTCAAGCCAACAATATTACTAATCCCAACGTTATCTCAGTTGCCCAGGAATTAGTCATTCCTAACACAAATTCAGTCAAGCCAGTAACTGCTAACCCAACTGCGATCGCTGGAGTACCTGTTTCCTCGTTACCAGTAATCACAGCTTCTGCGGCTCCCATTCCCCTAGGAATCGCGCCACAAAATACCGCGTCTGAGGCTAGCAAGGTAAGTTTCTCGACTAAGAGAACGAAACTTTCGGTCGAATCTCCTATGGGCACGAGCGCTCAAAAACTAATTGCGGATATCAGTAGACTTCAGCAAGAATATCCCAATCGTTCGCGATCTATTTCTATCACTGAGACATCCGAACAAGCTAACTCCGTCCCCTCAAATTGGAGAACTTCAGAAACGGTCAATCCTGAATGGGGTAAAAATTACTCTCCGAGTAGCGCCAGAGGCGAAAGCAATTCAGTAGGATTGCGATCGAATATTCAAATTCAAAGAGCCACTCAACCAAGAGTTCCCGGCCCTCGATTTGTTCGCACGTCTAATTCCCCAAATTCTCAAAAACGCACCCAGTTAGTCGGTGCTGCGCCGATAGACTCGCAAGAGTACAATAACATGATGCGAGTTCCCGTTGGAACAACCGTCGGGCCCGAACTACCTCCGCTTTCAGTACCAGACGAATACTTGCCAGATGCACCTATGAAATTTACGGGGTATATTTGGCCGGCGAAAGGAGTATTGACATCGGGTTATGGCTGGCGCTGGGGCAGAATGCACAAAGGCGTAGATATTGCTGCACCAATTGGAACTCCGATTATGGCAGCAGCAGCAGGTGAAGTGATTTCTGCGGGTTGGAATTCCGGCGGTTATGGTAATTTGGTCAAACTCAAACATGCTAATGGTAGCATCACCTTATACGCTCACAACAGCCGCGTTTTAGTACGCACGGGTCAAAAAGTCGAACAAGGCGAACTCATTGCGGAGATGGGCAGTACTGGATTTAGTACCGGACCGCACCTACATTTTGAAGTTCATCCGGGCGGACAAGGTGCTGTTAATCCTATGGCTTACCTACCCAAGAAGCCTTCTTAGAGGCTGTTTGAGGGAGCGACCAATTATTCAGCCGCGATCGCGTTGTTTTGTTATTGGTTCTTTGTGTCAATGATAAATGACGCGATATACTCCGCGTTTTAGTCGGGGGATGAGCTTAATGGTTATGCTGCCTTAAAATTTTTTTTAGGATTGAGCGATCGCATTGTTTTTATAGTATTATTATAAAAATAAAAAATTGGCTCAGTAGCTCAGCGGTAGAGCAGCGGACTCATAAGCCGTTGGTCGCAGGTTCAAATCCCGCCTGAGCCATGAAAAACAAAGCTTTCAATTTACGACCGTATATTGAAACAAGCAACGAAAATCTAAAGCGTCTATCAAACGTCTATCATTCAATTTACGACCGTAAAGTAAATTAAGTGTAAGTCTTTAGTCTAAATGGATATCATGATATCCATTTAGACAAGAAAAAAGTAACTATTTTATCGAAAGACTGTCATTTGACAGTCTTTTTTTATAGTAGCGATCGCTATGCTGAATAAGTTGTTCTTGCTTCTAAGTGAAAATATTTTTATTGCCAACAATCTTCTTTTTTATGCAAAAAATAAATTTCCAATGCGTTCTTAGCATATTAATTGGTAATGTGTAACAAAAAATACAATAAACTTCATTAAAGATTGTAAATTTGAAACATTGAGTATACCTATTTCCAAGCACCAAGCTTAGCTAAATTCAAAGATGAAAATGCTTTTATTTTAAAGAGTTAGAAAGAATTCAACAGAAACTAGAAAGAGCGATGAGCATTTTTTAATCATTCAACTAAAAAGCCTCAGTATCATTCTTTAATTAGACTAGACTGTTGAAAAAAAATCGTCTCAAAAAACTTTTGCATAAACGCCGATCTTTGAAAGAAATACCAACTTACTTAGATGAAATTTTGTCAATTCGTTGTCATCTATAGGTAATGCTTAACTCTTTTCTATTTTTTTACATCTAGTCTATCGTTTGAGACAACATGAGTAACTTATCGAGACGCAAATTTATTTTAACCGCAGGTGCAACCGCTGCAAGCACAGTAATTATTCATGGTTGTAGCAGTGGCAACACGAGTCAGACGACAACGCCATCTCCCGCAGCTACCACGAGTCCTACAGCATCGCCTGTTGCTGCATCTGGCGACGGGCCTGAAGTTACGACTGCCAAACTTGGTTTTATTGCCTTGACCGATTCTGCGCCTCTAATTATCGCCAAAGAAAAAGGTCTTTTTGATAAGTACGGCATGACAGGAGTAGAAGTTATTAAGCAAGCCTCTTGGCCGGTAACGCGCGATAACCTCGAACTGGGTTCTGGAGGCGGCGGTATCGATGGGGCGCATATTTTAAGTCCCATGCCTTACCTGTTGACGATGGGGCTGATTACCAAAACCAAGCAGCCTCTGCCAATGTATATTCTCGCCCGTCTCAATACCAACGGACAAGGAATTTCTGTTTCTAATACCTACAAAGACCTCAATGTTGGTTTAGACAACAAAGCTCTTAAAGAAGCATTAAACAAACAAAAAGCGGCTGGCAAACAAGAACTTAAGATGGCAATGACCTTCCCTGGCGGAACCCACGATTTGTGGATGCGCTATTGGTTAGCCGCCGGAGGAATCGATCCCAATAAAGAGGTTTCTGTCATTCCCGTCCCACCGCCGCAAATGGTTGCCAATATGAAAGTTGGCAATATGGAAGCTTTTTGCGTGGGCGAACCTTGGAATGCACAATTAATTAACCAAAAGCAAGGCTACTCTGCATTAGTTACTGGAGAACTGTGGAAAGATCACCCAGAAAAAGCGCTTAGTATGCGCAAAGATTGGGTCGATAAAAACCCTAAAGCAGCTAAAGCAATCCTGATGGCAGTCATGGAAGCGCAGCAGTGGTGCGATAAGCCAGAAAATAAAGAGGAAATGTGCCAAATCGTTTCTCAGGACAAATGGTTTAAAGTACCAGTCGCCGATATTGTAGAACGCGCGAAAGGCAATATTGATTATGGTGACGGACGAGTAGAAAAGAATGCCTCATTTGCTATGAAGTTCTGGGCTGATTTTGCTTCTTATCCTTTCAAGAGTCACGACCTTTGGTTCTTAACTGAAAATATTCGCTGGGGATACATTCCGCCCGATACCGACACCAAGAAGTTAGTCGATGAGGTCAATCGCGAAGATCTGTGGAGAGAAGCGGCTAAAGAACTGAAAATCGCCGATGCAGAGATTCCGAAAAGTAGTTCTCGCGGTGTAGAAACTTTCTTTGATGGGGTGAAATTCGACCCAGAAAACCCGAAGAATATCTCAAGAGTCTCAAAATCAAGACAGCCTAATACAAAGGTAAGGTCTGAAGGATGAGGGATGAAATGATTAGACGATCGAGTGACGCTATATTTCATTCTTCTCCTTCAAATTTCATAATTCATAATTCATAATTCATAATTTCAAGAAATGACGACTAATTTATCAAGTTCCCAAGGAAATATATTTGCTTCTCTGTTACCTGCCTTTCAAAAATCGCCTAGAAAAATTGTTGCACCAATCATCGCACTCGCAATTATTCTAATTATCTGGCAATTATTATCGGCAGGAGAAAATCCTAATTTACCAGCCCCGTTAACGGTTTTGAAAGAGACTTGGGATCCTCTAATCGTCAATCCTTTTTATGATAATGGCGGTACGGATAAAGGATTATTTTGGCAATTATTAGCCAGCTTACAAAGAGTGGGGATCGGGTTTTCTTTATCTGCTATTGTCGGCATCGGACTAGGGATTTTAATTGGTTCTAATCGAGTAATGTATGATGCTTTAGATCCAATTTTTCAAGTTTTGAGAACGATTCCTCCTCTAGCTTGGTTGCCAATTTCCTTAGCTGCATTTCGTCAATCCGATCCATCAGCAATTTTTGTAATTTTTATTACGGCAATTTGGCCCATTATCATCAATACTACGGTGGGCGTTCAACAAATTCCCCAAGACTATCGGAATGTGTCGAGAGTTTTGCAATTATCCAAAGTCGAATACTTTTTCAATATTCTGATTCCATCAGCAGTTCCTTATATCTTTACCGGATTGCGCATCGGAATCGGTTTATCTTGGTTAGCTATTGTCGCTGCTGAAATGTTGGTTGGAGGTGTCGGAATTGGTTTCTTTATTTGGGATGCTTATAACAGTTCTCGGATGAGTCAAATTATTCTCGCCCTTATTTATGTTGGCGTAGTCGGTTTAATACTCGATCGCTTAGTGGGTTTAATTGCCAATCTCGTCGTTCCAGAAGAACAAAAATCATAATTGTACGGGCGGGTTTGGATAATCAACTTTACCCGCTAAATATAAGGGCGCACGCCATGCGCCCCTACCTACTGAACTCCTGAACTACTAAAATAATGTCTTCTTTTATAGAAATCGATCGCGTTGATAAAGTTTTTCCCTTACCCAATGGGGAGAGTTATATTGCTCTCAAAAATATCGATCTAAAAATAAAAAAAGGGGAATTTATTTCTTTAATCGGTCACTCTGGATGCGGGAAATCAACCTTGCTTAATCTGGTTGCAGGGTTGGATCGACCAACTGGCGGAGGCGTTATCTTAGAAGGAAGAGAAGTAAAAGGGCCAGGCCCCGATCGCATGGTCGTCTTTCAAAATTACTCGCTCTTACCTTGGCTGACAGTACGCCAAAATATTGCTTTAGCAGTCAATCGAGTTCTAAGTAACTTGCCCAAAGGAGAACGGCGGGGAATAGTCGAGCATAACATCAACCTAGTTGGTTTGAGACACGCAGCCGACAAACGCCCTGGAGAACTTTCTGGCGGAATGAAACAAAGAGTCGCGATCGCGCGCGCCCTCTCAATTCGTCCTAAAGTTTTATTATTAGACGAACCCTTTGGGGCATTAGATGCGCTCACCAGAGGCAATTTGCAAGAAAGATTGATGCAAATCGTCGAGGAAAACCACGTTACAACGATTATGGTGACGCACGACGTAGACGAAGCACTATTGCTAAGCGATCGCGTGGTCATGCTGACAACCGGGCCAGAAGCCCATATCGGACAAATTCTCGACGTAGAGATCCCCCGTCCGCGCCAGCGCTTAGAAGTCGTCAACCATCCCAGTTACTATACGCTACGCAACGAAATTGTTTACTTTCTCAACCAACAGAAACGCAGCAAACAAAAAGTCGGACAAGTGCCCCATACCAAAGCTGCGATCGCGCGTCACGGATTAGAAAAAATCAACCTCGAAATCGGCTTTATTCCCTTAACCGACTGCGCGCCGTTGGTCGTAGCTAAAGAAAAAGGTTTCTTTAAAGAAGAAGGATTAGAAGAAGTTACCCTCAGTCGCGAACCGAGTTGGAAAGCGATCGCCCAAGGCGTAGCAACCGGACGCTTAGACGCGGCGCAGATGGTAGCTGGAATGCCCCTCAGCATGACAATTGGTGCGGGTGGCAAGCCTTCTATCCCCATCATTACTGCTTTGGTACTCAGCCGCAACGGAAACGCCATTACCCTAAGCAAGCAGTTCCAAGACTGGGGAGTTAGCGATTTAGCGGGATTAAAAGCAGCCTTATCCCAAAATTCCGATAAAGTTCATACTTTCGGAATGGTACATCCAGCTTCGATGCACAATCTGCTGTTGCGTTACTGGTTAGCTTCTGGAGGGATCGATCCCGATCTCGATGTCAACTTAACTGTCATTCCGCCGCCGCAAATGGTTGCTAATTTAAAAGCTGGCAATATTGACGGTTATTGCGTGGGCGAACCCTGGAACTCTCGCGCCGTCTACGAACAACTCGGCTACGTCATTGCAACCGATTTAGATATTTGGGCGGGACACCCAGAAAAAGTCTTAGGAGTCCGAGAAGACTGGGTAGCAAAACATCCCGAAACGCATATTGCCTTGGTAAAAGCATTGCTAAGAGCGTGCGAATACTGCGACGATCGCCGCAATCGCGAAGAAATCCTCGATTTACTCTGTCAAGATCGCTATGTCGGCTCATCTCCCGAATATACGCGACCGGGCTTCCTCGATCCCTATAATTGCGGTACGGGGGCTGCGCCCGAACGATTACAGCGTTTCAATCAATTCCATATCGACCAAACCAACTGTCCCGGACGGGTAGAAGGATTGTGGATTCTCACTCAACTAGCGCGTTGGGGTTATGTACCTTTCCCCAAAAACTGGATTGAAATTTTAGAAAGGGTACGCCGTCCCGATCTCTTTGGCGAAGCTTGTCGTCAGTTAGGATTGCCCGATATCGAAGGCGATCGCCACAGTTTCGCCTTATTCGATGGAATGCTCTTCGATCCAGACCATCCAATGAGTTATTTAGAGCGATTGGATATCAAACGCGAGTTCCGCGTTAGCGAAATCTTAATTGATGAAACAGTAACCGCACCATAAAGATAATTAGCAACTAAAAATGCAAGCAATTACTAATAGCGAACAACAATCTGTTAAAACTAATAAACCGATGCTCACCATTGAAGGTGTTTCTAAGGTTTATCCCACGCCTAACGGCCCGTATACCGTTTTAGATGGAGTCGATCTAACGGTTAATGAGGGCGAATTTGTCTGCCTGATCGGTCATTCTGGCTGCGGTAAATCGACTTTGCTCAATATGGTAGCGGGATTTAATCGACCGACGACTGGAGAAGTTAAGTTGCAAGATCGACTAATTACTAAACCAGGTCGCGATCGCATGATGGTGTTCCAAAACTACTCGTTACTGCCTTGGAAAACGGCTTTTGATAACGTTTATTTGGCAGTTAAAGGGGCTTATCCCGATAAATCCAAAGCCGAGAAAGTTGCAATTGTCCAAGAACATCTGGCAATGGTAGGCTTAACCGAAGCCGCCCAAAAGAAACCCGCTCAGTTGTCGGGTGGGATGAAACAAAGAGTTGCGATCGCGCGTGCTTTAGCTATTCGCCCCCAAATATTAATTTTAGACGAACCCTTTGGGGCATTAGATGCAATTACCAAAGAAGAACTACAAGACGAACTGCTCAAAATTTGGCAAGAACATCGCTTGACTGTTCTTATGATTACTCACGACATTGACGAAGCGCTGTATCTATCAGATCGTCTCGTGATGATGACTAATGGGCCGGCTGCTAATATCGGCGAAATCCTCAAGATTCCTTTTGCTCGTCCTCGCGTTCGCGCCCGCATTCTTGAAGATCCCGCTTATTACGAACTGCGCAACTACGCTTTAGATTTTCTCTATCACCGTTTTGCTCATTCGGAAGACCCAGAAGAAGCTACGACACCACAAAAAGGCAATCCAACTCTCAAAGCTGCCACAATTCTTGGCGGACTAGCAGCAGTTGCTTTAGTTGGTTTTGGTTTGATGCAGTCTTTGACTCCCAAACAAACCCAGACACCAGCACCGACTCCGCAAGAATCTCCGATTGGATGGTAAGGCTAAAAAGGCGTTGCTCGATGAGTAGCGATCGATTCTGCAACGCCTGAAAGTTCATGGAAAATCATGTATACTCATTGCAAATATTTTTTATTTTTGAATTCGCCAACATTATCTCTATCTCGGCACAACCCCTATCTCAATTGTGACCCTGACATTCGCTTGAGCAACAAGTAGACGGCAGGCAAAAAGTAAAGAGCCAGAATCGTTGTGCCTCCTAGCCCTCCAGCAATAACCATCGCTAGCGGAGTCCAAAATTTGGTGGAATCGAACAAAAGCGGGGCAAATCCAGCCACGTCCGTGACTGTCGTAGTAATCATGTGACGAGTTGCATGAATAACTACTTCGCCCGTTGCCTTGCGATCGCCAGTGCGAGCCAATGGATCTTCTAAAATTGCTGCTAGCGTTACCGTTGACTCATTGACGGCAATGCCAATCAATCCGATTGTACCCAAGACAGCGATAAACCCAAACGGATTACCAGAAACCCAAAGAGCAAGGAATCCCAATCCGCTTGAGAGGAGCGCAACAACTATAATCAGTCCGGCTAGTATAAAAGAATTGAACGTCAGCACCAGCGTTGCCACCATCAAAACGCCCAAAACGCCGACAGTTGAGACTAAATTCGTCACTGCATAGTTGCGTTCCTCTGCTTCGCCGCCAATTTCTAAGCGATAACCAGGCGGTAAGGTAAATCCACTCGCCGCTAGTCGAGCTTGAAAATCTTTCAAGACGACCGAAGGAAGCACGCCAGCCTTAATAAATCCTTCAATGGTATCGATCCTTTGTCCGTCGCGGCGGACAATTACCGCTTCTTCGGGAACGAGGTTTAGATTTCCTAATGCCGAAAGCGGGATGGGTTGACTTGCTTCGCTGCTCGAATTAGGACGCAAACTTAGGGATCTAACGAGATCTAGGTCAGCGCGATCGCTCTGCGATAATCTTACCCGTACCGGAATTTCTTCAGTTCCTTCTAAAACCGAGCCGCCTACCGTTCCTTCTAAAGCCCTGTCCAGTTGTTGAGCGATCGCACTTTTGTCAAGTCCGGTTAACCGAACCTGTTCTTCATCCAAGCTCAATGCCAATTTCGGCAGGGCTTCTGAGAGCGTTGCCCGCGTTTGAATCACACTAGGGACTTGGGCGAGTTCCTCTCGTAAGCGATCGCCTAGCGTTTGCAATTGGGCGAGATCGGACCCGTAGAGCCGCATTTCTACTGGGGCATTAAAAGCTGGCCCTTGTTCTACTTGCCTGACCAGTACGAGGGCTTGCCCAAAGGTCGCAGAGAGTTTTTGCTGAAGGTTTTGGATTGCTTGATTCGATTCGATGCCGGGGCGCAGTTGTACGATGCCTTGGGCAAAATTTGGCGACTCTCGCCCCACGTTAGAATTGTAATAAATTTTCGGGGCGTTGCTCCCAACAAACCAATGTACGTCTTCAACACCAGGTTGTTTTAAAATCAGATCCCGCGCCTTCAAAACAGTAGCCTCAGTTTCTTGAATAGACGTTTGACTGAGAAGTTCGACATCAATGGTAAACCGATCGCGTCCGGTGGGGGGGAAAAAATTGCTCGTCCAAGTGAGGAAAAACGGCAAAACCAATGACAGGCAAAAACAAAGCAAGACCGATAGCAAGCATTGGTTTGCCAAAGGAAATTTCTAGGGTGCGGCGATAGATTTGACCCAGGCGCGGATGGAAAAACCCAGTTTGCCACCACGACGAAGCGCCCTTAATTGGTTGCCAATCGTGAAGCTTGCCCGCCAGCGCTGGCAGGATAGTTAGGGAAATAAACAGAGAGCTAAACAGCCCTAAAATCGCTGTAATCCCAATAGTGTTGATAAACTCCCCGATATTGCCACCAGCAAGCGCAATGGGTAAAAAGGCGATCGCAGTAGTTAAGGTAGAACTAAATAAGGGAACGAACATTCTGTGGCAGCTTTGCGCGATCGCATCAGCAGGAGCTATTCCCTTTTGCAAGCGAACTTGCACTTCATCTGCCATGACAATGGCGTTATCGATCAGCAGTCCCAGGGCAATAATCATGCCAACAACGGATATCTGATGCAAGGGAATTCCCAAAACATTCATTTCCCCAAATACCATCAAAGCAGACAAAGGCAAGGTAATTCCTACCACCAGCGCCGCTCGCCAGCCCATCAAAAGAAATACTGTACTCATCGCCAGCAGCGAGCCGATTATCAGTTCTCGAATGACCGTTCCGATTCGTGCTTCCACATAGCGATTTTGATCGAGAAGAATTTGCACCCCAATGCCTTTTGGTAAATCTTTGCGAAATTGGGTCAGCGCTTCCTCGGCTGCCTTTCTCCACAAATCCAATCGTTGAGTTGAGTTTACGATCGCGCCCAGCGCGATCGCACTTTTCCCGCTCGCCCACGCTAGTTGTGTCGCAGGCATGGCGATGCCTTTTTCGACGCGAGCAATATCGCTCAACCAAGTAAACTGTCCTGTCTCGCTCACCCGAATTGGGATACGTCGAATTCTCTCTAAAGAGTTTAATTCCCCTTCTACCTCCAGAAGCAAATCGTTTTGCTCCCCCCGCAATTGCCCTGCCGAAACTTTCGCATCGCTGGCAGAGATTTGCTCGACGACTTCCTGTGCCGTCAGTCCCGATCCAGCGAGTTCTTTAGCATTGATTTCCACGACAATTTCTTCATCGGGAGCGCCATAAAGCTCAACTTTCTCCGTCCCGTTGAGGGCGCGAAGGCGATCTTCTAATTCCTCGCTCCAACGCCGCAGAATTGCATAATTGGCAGGGGGGTCAAGCGTCCATGTCAGCGCGACAATTAAAGCATTAGCTGGGACATCAATTTCGTGTAATTCTGGTTGGCTTGCTCTGGGCGGTAATTGTCCAGTCACATCGGTCAGGCGATCGCGCACCCGCGACCAGACCGGATCGACTTCTTTGACCCAATCGTAAAGCGAGACGAAAATAGTCGAAAGCCCAGTGCGCGAACTGGATTCTACCCACTCTACCTCTTCAATTTCTTGTAATTCTTGTTCTATTGGTTCGGATATCAATGCCTCTACTCGTTCTGGGGTTGCTCCCCGAAAGTGAGTCGTGACAAACGCCAATCGCTCCCTGGCTTGGGGATCTTCCATCCGAGGCAGACTCACAAAGGAGGACAATCCCCAAACTAGAATCAGAAAAATACTGAGAATCAGAAGGGGACGATTGCGGTAGAAGAAATTGAACATAGCGTTACCGGACAGGCAATACTGAGGGATAGAATTTTTTTACGGTTGGCTTAAGTCTTCGAGGATAGCCTGCAAAATTCGCTCGTTGTTTGGCTTGATAAAAAAGTGATCCCCGATAAACGTGCGTAGAGTAAATTTCCTCAAACTCTGCTCGCGCCAAGCCTCCAGATCTTGATAATTAGCTTTTTTATCCTGTAAGCCTCCAAAAGCAGAGATAGAACAATCGAGTGGAGGTTCGCTAATATATGTATAAACTTCGTCAAGGGCAAGATCGGCACGCAAAACGGGTAGTAACAATTGCATTAATTCTGGGCTTTGCAGCACCGCTTCTGGAGTACCATTATATCGACGCAATTCTTCGACAAAAGCGCTGGTTGGCAACTGATGAATCGGTGAATTTAGGTGAGCAATTTGGGGGGCGCGGCGACCAGAAACGAATAGATGTAACGGAGAGGGGGAATTTTGGCGGCGCAATTGACGGGCTAGTTCAAAACTGACTAAAGCGCCTACGCTGTGACCGAAGAAAGCAAAGGGTTTGTCCAGATAAGGAAGCAATACCTGAGCTAGGGTTTGAATCAAAGGCGAAAGTTCGCTCAAAGGCTTCTCTCGCCATCGTTTTTCCCTTCCTGGAAGTTGCGCGCAGCAGACTTCAATACTCGACGGCAATGTATTTGACCAAGGGCGAAAGATTGAAGCACCAGCGCCAGCGTAGGGAAAGCAAAATAAACGTAAGCGAGCTTGGGGGTTGGGTTTGGGGCATGAGAGCCAAGGGGTTAGGCTAGTCATTAGAACTTTTGATTGGCTATGGGGCGCACTAACTGTCCGGGGACAAGACGATGAGTACCGCCCACAATGACGCGATCGCCCTCTTGAATAGTCCCCCGAACTAGGACGCGATCGCTTTCGGTATGCAACACTTCTACATCCCTTCGTTCGAGAGGAAAGGCATCAATCCTATTGACAGGAATGGATTGGGATCGATCTGTTTTTCCTAAGACGTAGCAAGACCATAAACCGCGCACCCCTTGAACTAATGCAGTTGTGGGCAACCAATATCCAGACTCGCCAATAATCTGCGCTAATTCCAACCGAGCAACTTGTCCCGGCGAAACTTTTCTTCCTAGCGACTCATCTAAGGTTAAAACTACTGTATGGGTGCGGGTGCTTGCGTCTAACTCTGGAAGAATTGACGAGACTTTGGCTCGATAGATTTTTTGTCCAATTTTTAGCCTTTGATAGCTGCCCAGAGGAATTTGGGCAACTGCGCTTGTGGGAACGCCGATGCGGGCTTCGAGGGCTTTATTTTCCACCAAACGCAAGATTGGCTGCCCAGCAGATACGACGGTTCCCTCGTCAAGTAGGCGGCGAGAGATCGTTGCACTAAAGGGAGCTTTGAGAATGTTTTTTTTCAACTGGAGTTGGATCGTAGCAATTTTGGCATCATATTGCTCGATTAACGATTTTTGGGCTTCAATCTGTTCGGAGCGCACGCCTGCCAGTAACTCATCTAACTCGCTTTTGGCTTTGTCGAGACGAGCTTGGAGAACGGCGCGATCGCTTTTTGTCTGGTCGAATTGCTCGCGCGAAATTGCTCCTTGAGCATAAAGTGCTTTTCTGCGCTGACTTTTTTGGCGGGCAAGTTCTAGTTGTTCGCTCAAATCTCTAACCGATGCCCGTGCTGAAGCAATGGTTTCGGCACGAGAACCTGCTTGCATTTCTTGTAATTTAGCAACAGCCTGCGCCTTCTGGGCCAGTAATTCGCGGCGGGAGATTTCTAAATTTTGGGAATCTAAGTAAGCTAACGGACTGCCAGCACTGACGCGATCGCCTTCATCAACTAAAATACGGATTAATTGACCGGGCTGCTCGAATCCTAGTTCGCTAGTGCGGCGAGCCGCAATCGTGCCCGTATAAAAGCGCGATTCGCCGTAGGAATTGACTCCCTCGACGGCGATGGTTTTTACGGCGAGGATGTTTGCCTCTTGAGAGACTTTTGCTGGTTTGGGTTTTATAGTGGGACGATCGCGCTCTTTGAGAAACATTAACGAACCTAATATTAAAAGGGTAGTCATGCACCCTAATAAAACAGTTTTCTTAATTTCTGGTTTTTTGTCGATTTTTCAGCCTTAAAATCCGCCAAAATGCTTTTTTTTCCGTTCAGTTCGTGGCTGTTTGGCGTTCTAGGATAGAGATCTCTAACGAATGCCTCAGATGACGGAGCGTTTAGCGACTCTACTCCCAAAGCTGATTTCTGGCACTGGTTGAGTCCCTCTGACTTGAGTTGCGAGGGATTGGCTAATTCCAAAGAAGCTGATTTGCTCTCAAAAACCTGTAAATAAGGCACAAAACAGTTTTTTGAGGACTCAATGAAAGTTGAGTTTCGGTTGAAGCTGGTACTTCAGTAACAATTTTTTTGAGCAGACTTGGTTCGATTTGATGACATCCTCGCTCGACAAAGCGAATTGTATTAGCTAACTCTGCCGCCTGAGCACTTTTAAGAAGATAGCCCTGCGCTCCTGCTCGCAGGGCATGAGCGAGAGAAACTTCATCATCGCTAACAGTGAGAACGATAATTTTGGTACGAGGAAAGCGCCTACAAATAATCTCCGTTGCCGTTATGCCATTCATGACTGGCATCTCAATGTCTATGAGGACAATATCTGGCAAGAGAGCTTCTACTTGCGCGATCGCGGTTTGTCCGTTGTGAGCGCGTCCGACAACTTGAAAATCTTCTTGGGACTCTAGCCAAGTTTGCAAGACTTCGCACAGGAGAGCCTGGTCATCTACCAGTAAAATACGAGTCATTTACTAAACCCAAGTTACTAACCAAAGACTGTATTTGAAACATTCAGATTGTTCTCATCGAAGTAATCAGAAAAATCATCAGTAAGCGAGTTAGCCAAAGCGCCTGGGAAAGCGTTTGGATTTTTGGTGTCGAATAGGCGAGCAAGTTGAGAATTAAATCGCTGTGGGTTAAATGAACCAAGGTCGTCAGATATCCCTCGATCCGGGTCAATCCGATTGTCGCCACCAGGCAGACGCTCGTCAGGAACGATCTGGGGAGTCTTTAACGGCGCTGTAATCGGATCGCTGCCCGCGATCGCACCTTTGGCAGAGCCAGTAAATCTGTCGATTCTTCCTCTCCTACCATCGAGTTCGGCTACCCAGGCATCCACAGCTTCAGTATTGACATTCCCCAAAGGCCCATCAGTAAATCCAGTTACGTAAACTTTTCCAGTTTTGTTGTTTATGCTAAGACCTGTTGCGTAGTCAAGCCCCGCGCTACCGAACTGTTGAACCCACTTACTATTGCCTGCTGAGTCAAACTTTGCCGTCCAAGCATCATACCCACCACGATTTCTACGACCTAACCTCCCATTGGTATATCCTGTCATGTAGATATTGTCTTTCGCGTCGATCTTCAAGTCACCTAACAAAGCTCCATCATCTTTTGGAGTGCCAAACTGTCTGACCCATTCTAAAGTACTATCGGGGCGAAATTTGGCAAGCCAAATATCATAAGAAGTATTGGCTTGGCTACCTTGTACCAAATCGCCTGTTGTCCATCCATAAGTATAAATATTGCCCTTGCTGTCGGTATCAACGCCCCAAGCAAAGTCAAGACCCTGATTGGGACTGCCAAGCTGTTGAACCCAATCCACCTGACCGCCGGGATTCACTTTAGCCAACCAAATATCATACTTTACAGTTGGTGAAATTGGGTCTGCCTCTTTTACCAAACCCTGAGTCCATCCTGTCAAGTAAGTATTGCCATCCTTATCGACGGAAATGTCATAAGCTTCGTCAAAAAAGGGAGTTATGTTAAAAGGGAAACTCGCGTTTGGATCTTTAATCTGCGTAAACCACTGTTGGTTGCCATCCTTGTCGAATTTAATCGCCCAAGAATCATCCTGAGCAGGAAAATCAAAGATATCTCGTCGATTGTTTTCTTTGATGGATAATACCGATGCGTAGACATTGCCTGCTGAATCTACATCGAGAGCTAAGGAACCAATGGAAAAACCCTCAGTTAAATTATCGCCAAACTGCCGACCCCACAACAGATTGCCATTGGGGTCATACTTGGCTATCCAACCATCCTGACCCTCCGATTGCTTGGGGCCAAATAAGCTGCCCTGAGTCCCTCCCGCCAAGTAGAAATTACCGGAACTGTCGGTTTCGACATCTAAGGCTAACTCAGAACTGCTAGTACCGAACTGCTTAATAAATTGCTGGTTGCCACGGCGGTCGTATTTGGCTACCCAGTAATCTGCTAAACCTTTACTGGTTCCTTGCAAAGTCCCAGTAGTCCATCCGGTTATGTAAACATTGCCCGAAGGATCTGTCGCAGAACCAATACCGAGTTCGAGTCCCGGACTCGTTAATTGCTCAACTCTCCTTTGTTGCGGTTTTTTGCGGGTTTGTTGCCGACGAACTCGAAATAGTCGCCCGTCAGACTTAACTGAACTTCTGGTCTGGCAATGATGTAGCCAACGAGGTCTGGGATACCTTGTTTGAGCGAAAAAATCCCTTTGCCAAAAAACGCTTGTTGGATTCCTTCAACCCGTATTCCATTGAGATCTAACAATATATAGTCTTCTGGTTTCCCGTTTAGCTGTATCGTGTCGTGAGCGGGGGCAAAATCGTAAATAATGGCGAACTCATTAGTTCCGAAGAGGTTCGTGGTCAGTAGGGCCAATGGGTTACCGGGGTTAAGATAGTAGGAGCTACGTGTATCTCCAAGAACGTGTCTGTCTCGCCCTACAGATGGGATATTCCTTTCTAAAATGAGCAGGGGATTACCACCTTGCTGAATATTTTGAATATTAAGGATAATTTCATATTCTTCTGGGGTGTTGTCAAATAAATCGCCAAACAAAATATCTATATTTTGTCTTTGGTTACGATTGGCGACAGGAGAGTCAGCATACAAACTATCATTTCCACGGCGACCGAAAACAGCTTCATAATCGAATCCAGTTTCCCCTACAACTAAGTCACTGGCTGGTGTAAATAGCGAGGTAATAAATTCAAGTTCAGCCATTTTGTTTCACTCCTTTGTATAAATTAATTTTTTTTACTGACTTCTGACAGTTAAATTTTTTGTAAATCAGTTTTTTGCAGCCATTGTTGCGTGCGTCGCATTCCTTCTTGCAAATCTATTTTTGGCTCATAACCTAGCTGACTTCGTGCTTTGGCAATGGAATAAGCATAGGGACGAGTTACCCAATTTACTGATTCTGGTAAAGTATCGGGTGTTTGACCAACAGCCGATTGACCCAGGCAGCGCACGAGGGCGATAAACTTGAGTATCCCTGCTGGTAAAGAAAATGGTGCAGGTGCATCTCCTATTTCTGCGAGGCAGGTAAAATACTCTTTCCAGGAAGTTTCTTGTCCGTCAGTGATATTAAAGGCTTCTCCATAGGCTTCTTTTTCTACCGCAAGAAATATGCCATCGATCGAGTTGTCTACATATACGTGATTCATGACTCCTTGCCCGCCATTAGCCAAGGCAAACATTCTTTTGTGCATTAATTGAAGCGGTCGGACTACCCAGGCTGTACTCCCAGGCCCGTACACATCTCCGGGTCTAATGATGATGATGCCGAAATCAGGCGGGTCGTTGAGTTTTAGGAGTTCTTTTTCACTTTCTATTTTTGTCTGACAGTAAGGATTGTTTTCTCCACAAAGCGGCCCATCTTCCGCAACATGGTTGGGAAAGTTGAAGCCGTAGACCATAACGCTTGAGAGATGAACGAAGGTTTTTACTCCAGCATCTTTAGCGGCTTTAGCCATATTAATTGTGCCACCAACATTAACTTGACGAAACTCCTCGATCGCTCCGCCTTCTTTAACAGTGGCAGCCGCGTGCAAAACGATATCCACTCCTTGGCAAGCTTTTTCGGCAGCCGCAGGATCGGTGATGCTGCCTACAATCACCTCAGCACCTAGTTTTTGTGCAGCTTTAGCTTTCGCTTGGGAACGTTGCAGTCCTCGAACTTTCATTCCCCGATCTAAAGCGATTTCGGCAGCCCGCAAGCCAATAAAGCCACCAATTCCGGTAATGAGAAGCGTTTTGTCTTTAAGATTCATGGCTCGTCCTATTAATTTAAAGTTCAGCTAGCAGCTAGACTCTCTTTAAGAGAAGCAAAATGTTTGCCGCCCAATTCGATTTGTCCGCGATCGATTCCTGCTTTCACTCTGGCGATGAGATATTCCCCATCGCTGGCCAGCAAATTCGTTCCGTGGTCTGGTTCGATCGCACCGATTAAGGCTATATCATCGTATCGATCGCCTAGATCGTGAATGCCGAGGAAGTTAAAAACGCCTGATTCATAGGTTCCACAAGGTACAGAAGGATTTTCAACCCCTATGTAATATTCGTTCGGCTCGAACCACTCTTTAGCTGGATAGCCATGAAAGTGAACCATCGGCGCACCATTTTTAATTAATTCGGGTACATAAAGCGCGGCGGAAAGCGCCATTGCAACCATGACATAGATATCGTAGGAAGGTTTAATATCTGCTGCTGCCGCATCGATGCCTTCGGGTAATTGCAGCAATAACTTTTCCTGCAAGCCGACTCTGAGAATGTCCCCCTCAAGATTTAAATTCGTTTTATCCGAGCCAGAGCGAGAACTGACTAACCAAATATCGGGAATTTGCTTGAAGGCGTATTGTTGGCCGATGCGAGTCTTGATATATCGCCTGCCGATTTCATTTTGACGCACTTCGTCGCGACTAAATCCTTCTACAGGCGACAGATTTTCCCATTCCCGCTCGGATATTTCGATCGCTCCCACATAATGCGGCGGCTCGGCGTAGGCAACAAAACCGTAGGAAACGCCCGTTCTTCCCTTTGTCATCCAGTCAACAATATCTCTGTGAGATTTTCTCTCGATCGCGTTGTCGATTTTAAAGCCAGTAGGAAGTAAACCCGTTGCCTGCATTTCTCGACCCAATTTCACTAATTTTGCTGCATAGTCAGACTGACGAGGATCGTACTCGCCCAGTGTAAATCGACTCATCGGTAGCGGCAGAATTGGCACGTAAATTTTGGGAATTAGAGAGTGCATAACGAATCGATCCATTTCCGCGATCGCATAGGTCGAATCGGAAAGATTCATATTAAGAATGGAAATATGAGTATCGGAAATGCCGATGGCAATTTCTGAAAAAGTCCCGATCAAAGTACCTATGCCGATGGGAATTTTTTGTTGGTAAGGAATGTTGGGATTGGTAAACTCTTTATTTAATTCAGTGAGGACGATCGCTTGAGTATTGGTCGGATCTTCGAGGGGTTGAATACTCTCTTCTGCCCAACTCAGAAACTGAGTAATTTTGGCAACAGAAATTTTTCGATCTTGCAGTATAACCCTCTTCTATCACTCTCCGAAACCCTTTGCCATTTCTAATTTTTGTAACTATTGTACTGTAAGCGATCGCGCTCGTTATTTCTTCAGAGAAATTCCCTCATGCGATTGCATGAGAGAATTTTA
>JAAUUT010000067.1 GCA_012031035.1 Candidatus Altimarinota bacterium
TACACGGCCACGCCACGCCACACACTCATCCCTAGTCCCCCGTCCCCCCGTCCCCTAGTCACCAGTCCCCTTTACTCGATCTGCTTGCCTTTTACCGAAACAGAGAAGTAATTAATTCACAATACGAAATCTTCAGCTTTAGCTTTGCTTTGCTCAAAAGCTAGTAATGAATGAAGATCTAAGTTCCTCTTGGAGATTTTTATGAACAAAATAACTTCTTGCTTACTGCTAGCAGCAGCAACATTTGCGATCGCAAAACCCGCTCAGAGCAGCGGCCCAGACGACATTTGTTCTTCGCGACTGACCTTTACCCAAGACGGACAGGAGCTAAAACTGCCTTATTGTCGCAATCATCCTTTAGGAAAAGCAGATGATGACTTTCAGCGAGCGCTCATCGTTATTCATGGAGCTAGTCGCAATGCAGATGAGTATTATGCCGATGTGTTTAACACAGCCAAGGACGCGAATGAAGCTGACGAAGATACCCTAATTATTGCACCTCAATTTCTTGAAGACGAAGATATAGAAGCGTTTAACCTCAGCGATGACACCCTTTTTTGGAGTAGCGGTTGGAGAGAAGGAAATCTCTCAAGAGACACTGATGAATTGCCGCGACCTTTTCGGATTAGTTCCTATAGCGTAATCGATGAAATTATTAAACGTTTAGTCGAGCCAGGTAAATTTCCCGAATTAGACGAAATCGTCATTGCCGGACACTCCGCCGGAGGGCAATTTGTCAATCGCTATGCTGCTGGAAGCCAAGTACAACCCAACAATACTTCATTACGATATGTGGTTTCTAATCCCTCTTCTTACCTTTATATGAATGAAGAAAGAGCCATACCAGGAACCTTAGACCAATTTGCTATCCCCAATGCTAGTAGCTGTCCGACTTATAATGAGTATAAGTATGGGTTGGATGGGGAGTTAAACGCCTATATGGAGACTCCTGGGATTGAGGGAATTAGAAGCCAGTATTTATCCAGAGAAGTTGTTTACCTATTAGGAGGTGCCGATACCGATCCCAATGACGATAGCCTAGATACAGATTGTGAAGCCATGTTTCAAGGTTCTCAAAGGCTAGAAAGAGGCACAATCTATTACAACTATCTTCAGCATTATTATGGTTCTGCGGTTTTAGACACGCATACAAAAAGTATCGTTCCTGGTGTGGGACACGACTACCAGTTAATGTTTGATTCCGATGCAGGCAGGAAATTCTTGTTTGATTACAACCCGACATTAGATGATGATGATGATTCTGAGTCTTTGATGGTATCGTCAACTTCTGCTTCGACTACTTCTAGCGATGCAGAAACAATTCCCGAACCCTCTACCACATTAAGTTTAGTAGGTCTTGGATTTGTTGCGATGGGTTCTTGGCTCAAACGAAAAGTGAAGTAGATTTTTGTTTAAGCAGTTCAGGTCTAAAATCTAATCCGGTTGAACAAACACAATACATAGACTTCTGTTTCCTACATAAATAAACTCACTTCGGGTTAAGCAAAATCCGAAGTGAGATTACTCGCAAAGGAAAGATTAGTCTCGTTAGTTGAAACTTGAAAAAACTAAATTTCAGATTGCTTTAATTCTGGATTTTCTATCTCTTGAGAAACTGCAACCTCTTTCTCGGTTTCCGAAACTGCAACTGCATTTACTACATTCTCTGTCGCTTCTACAGTCTTTTCAATCTCATTTACTTCTTCTGATAAGATAGCTGTTGTTTCTGCCGCTTGTTGAATTTCACCAATTTCTTCAGACAAGCTAGTTGTCATCTGTTCAGCTTTTTGTATTTCTGCTATCTCTTCAGAGGGAATATCCTTGTCTAGCTCTTTTTGAATTTCATCAATTTCCTCAGATAAGTTAGTTGTCATCTGTTCAGCTTTCTGGATTTCTGCTATCTCTTCCGAAGTAGTGCCTTTGTCTAGCTCTTTTTGAATTTGATTAATTTCTTCAGATAAGCTCGTTGTCATCTGTTCAGCTTTCTGAATCTCTGCTACTTCTTCAGGAGTGCCAGTTGCTTCTATCTCTTGTTGAATGCGATCCAATCTGTTTGATAATGTAAATAAATTAGTTTTGAAGTCGGATACTAAACTCGTACCCCATTCTTGAAGACTCTGTAAATTATTGCTGAGATCGGAGACTATATCCGTACTCCACTCTTGAATATTGCCTAAATTGCCTTGGGTATCGATAACTAGATTGTTACTCCAGGTTTGAACTTCACCAATCTTATCTTGGGTATCGATAACTAGATTGTTACTCCATGCTTGAATAGTAGCAATCTGAGTACCAATATTAGACACTTGAGTTTGAGTCCATTCTTGCAACTCTGGCAAGTCTACTGATACTGTCAAACCTGGTAGTTTTGCTTGAAAGTTGCTCTTGAAAAAATTTGCAGAACTTATGGGAACAGCTTGTTTTGATAGCTCAGAAGTGGCTATTTGGAGATTTTGTATCTTTCTTTGTCCTTCAAAAACCGTGAAATGTTGCTCTGTTGCTTCACCCTCGCCTCGATAAATCTCGGTAACATCAGTTGAGTCAATAACGTTGGGCTGAAATGTGGTTAAAGACTGTGCCAAGGCAACAGGTTGAATTGATATTAGTATGGCTGCGATGGCAGGGACGAGCAGGTGAAAACGCATTGCGCTGTACCTTCCTAGTATGAAAGCTAAGTGTACAGACCAATAATAAAATAGCGATCGGGACAAAATCGGGACATTTGAATGATGAATGATGAATGATGAATTATGAAAATTAGGAGGAAAGTAAAGACGCGTTCCCCGTTAGGGGTTCCCGTAGGGTAATTTCGCGTCTTTACAGTAGTTCAGCGATATATCGCGTCTGTACAATATTCTTCAAAAGTCCTCTTTGTCTCTTTTATTTCCAACTTCCTTCGACGGCATTAGAAAATTGTTGCCCCAGATCTTCAACAATAACAACTGGTTCGGTCGCGATCGCGCCTAATCCTACTGAAGTTAACAGTTCGTACCAATGTTTGGCTAAATTTGCATCGTTAGGACGCTCTTGTCTCAATTGAGCGAGGATCGAGAGAGTATCGTACCAAACTCCCTTTTTCGCTAACTGAACCACAGATTCAAGGGAATCGGTCGAATTCAGGGCGGTAAGACTAGCATCGGGCGTAACTCGACGAACCCATCCGGTTACTTGAGGATTATCCGGTTCTAATGTTTGTCCGCAGATTGTCACCAAAGACCATTTATAATGCTTGCCAACCTGTAACGGCGGAGCATCCTGGGGAAGTTGAATGCCAATAACTCCGCCATGACTAGGCAATTGTACGCTCATCTGATGGTGATGATTGTTCTCTTCATCCTGAAGACTAAAAAAAGCTTTCCGCGCAGAGGTTTTAGGAATGTAAACAAAAATTGTTGGTCGCGCTTCTAGAGTTAGACCCAAATTAGTATGAGGTAACAATGGGGACACTAAAGCGTTTGTTTTTGATGAAGTTTTCAAAAGGCACTGTCCTTCGTCTCTAGAACCTCCTCCTGTCGTTCGTTTAGGCGCTTCTCTGGCGGGAGGTTCAAAGGGAACTGCTGTTGCCGGCAAACTTTGGAAAAAAGATAACCCTAACCAACAACAAATGAGTAGAGAAGAAACAGAGCCAAGTGATTTTTTGGTATTCATATATACAGTTCAAAAGTGGTGGAGCGATCGCAATTTTTGCAGAGAAGTTAAATGCTAGAAATAAAAATAATTAACCGGATAAATCTTAATTATTACTTTACAACCAATTGCCAACTAACACAAATGCTGCCCAATAAACGGGATGATCGTATTCTCGGCGTAACAAAGCTAATTGAGCTTGCCGCAATGCCTCTGCTTTGGTAATACCTGGTTGTTTGAGTTGCTTGTAAAACTCGCTCATCAGTTCGACGGTGGAATCGTCGCGCACCGACCACAAGGTTGCTAGGGTACTGCGCGCGCCCGAACGTACTGCGACTCCTGCCAATCCTAAAACAGCGCGGTTATCGCCACTCGCCGTCTGACAAGCACTGAGGACTAACAATTCAATTGGGGCGATCGCATCGGTGTCTCTTACTTGCAGCAAGCTGTCTAACTCCTTAACGTTAATCCGTCCGTCCCAAGTCAAAACAAAAGTATCTTCAGCATTACTGCTAAACTGTCCGTGAGTTGCTAAATGCACGATGGGAGCAGGGGTTGAGCTAATTGCATTTTTCAAGTTGTTATTGGTAAAATCTCGATCTAACAAGACTTTCGATTCGAGTTTAGATGAAATTTGCGTGACTTCAGTGCGAACCCCTGGTAAAGGTGGAAACCCTTGACTAGACAGGCTCAATCCTGCCGCGATCGTTTGCAGTGGAATCGATTGAATGGGTCGTGGATTTAAAAGTTGCAAGCCTAGAGAGAGAGCAATATTATACTTTTCAACTAGGTATTGTTCGCCATCGTGTAGCGCTGCCATCGGCAAATTTCTTAAATAACCATCCAAGACAAACACTAGCGTTTTGATTTTTAAACGTTCTAGATCGCTTTGAGCGGGTTGAATTAACCATTGGTAAGCTTGTTGAGAGAGTTTTAAACGTTCTTGATTAGAAAAAGCTGGATTGAGGGATTGCCGCATTCGTTGTAAGTGTTTTTCGATCTCAGACTGCGGTAAGTGAGTGGTATAGTGACGAATCGGTTGGTTTGGCAGCGAGACAATGACTTCTAAACGATCGCGTAAAATAATCGGATAGATAGCAGCAGCTTGTTTGTCTACTTCATCAATTGCTACGGGTTTTGTATCCAAACAAGCTTCTCGAAAAAAGTTCTCTAACTCTGCTTGTTGTAAAGCTTCAATAATTTCTCGTGCTTTTTTTAAGTTTTCTTGGTTGACGTTTGAGGATAGCAACAAGGCAACATATTCTCGATAGACGGGTTCGACTGTTTCGGTAAAAGATAACTGTACTTCAGGATTAATCGCCACTAAATCGCGACGAAGCACCTGAAGCTCATTAAAGGCGAATTCGTAAGCGGCGATTGCTTTTTGTCTATCTCCTTGACGTTCGAGCAATCTTCCCCATTGCCAAGCGGCACGAGCCGCAATATCTGAAGCCTCGATTTGTTGGGCTATTTGTAAGGCTTTTTGAGTTAGCTGTAAAGCGTCTGAGTTTTGTTGTCCTTGTTCGTATAATTTGCCCAACTGGGTTAAAGCGTTAGCCTCGCCTCGCCGATCTCCCAAGGACTGAGCTTGTTTGATTCCCCTCGCTAAAATCGCTGCGGCTGTTTTGTAATGAGGAAAAGTCTCTTTTTCACGTTCTGGTTGCAGCGCGGCTAACTTACTCAAACTTTCGGCAAAGTTGATCCCCGCATTAATAGAGGTTCGACTGGGCGTTAATTTAGTGATTTTGGCTTCTATGGGGGCAAGATGTGCGATCGCCGTTTCATACTGCTTCAATTTTATATAAAGACTGAGTTGATTCAGTTGTGCTTCGAGTTCGACTGACGAGCCAGAAGCAGACTTGGCAGCTTGTTGATAGTAATTTAAAGCTTTTTGTGGCTCCTGTAAATCTCGCTCTACATTTCCCAAACTAAACAGAATCTCGCTGATACTGGTTGAGTCTTTTAAGCGTTGAGCGATCGCCAGACTTTCTTCTAATATCTTTTTAGATTCTTGCAAACTTCCCGTCAATTGCCGAATAACACCCAAACTTTTCAATCCTTTGACTTTGAGCGTAGAATCTGTTTGCGATCGTAGATCGTTGTGCAACTCTGATAAAAGATTGTTCGCGCGTCGATACAATCCTAAGCTTTGTAGTGCCTGAGCTTGATTGATTTGACTGCCAATAACTCCCACTTTATCGTCTGCTTCTCGATAGGTTGCTTCTGCTTGCTGCCAACTTTCTAAGGCGGCTTGTGTTTGTCCGGTACGACTTTGCAGATAGCCTTGAATGTTGAGTGCTTGGGCGAGAGTTTTAGTTTCTTTTGTGGGACTGCGCTGTAATAAATTAAGACTCTTGTCGATCGCGCCTTTTGCCTGCTGCCATTGTCCCAAGGCTTGATAAGCTAAAGACAAATGATTTAATGCCCCAGCCTGTCCTATTAAATCTCCCTGCTTCTCGAAGTCTGAAATAGCTTCTTGCCAAATCGCGATCGCATCTTGATATCTTTCTCCTTCATAGAACTGTTTGCCTTGCTCTAACAAGTCTGAAGGTTGGGAGATAAAAGATTGAAAATGACTTTCAGAAGATTGGGAAACAGGGGCGATCGCGCTTGCAAATAATAGCGTTATGACTAACAAACTTAATTGGATGGGAAGCCTTCTCATGCCATTTTGGATTTTGGATTTTGGATTTTGGATTCGCGATCGGGTTCTCAGTTTTGAGAAACGCTATAAATTAACTTTTCCTCCGCACTGAGGTTTTTGTTGCCCAGAAGAATTGAGAATTGGATCGACGGGTTCGGCGACTAGCAATAACGTCCCATCTTCATCGATCTTCCATCCTTTAGCCTCTACAATAGAATTTTGAGAACGAAAAGAAGGATTCGACTTGGCTGGCAAGTCTCGTACATTTTCCACTCGCTCTCGATCGACAGAACGCTTATCTACCCAATAGGTTTCGCCGCGAAGCGTTTGGCTGGGGTCTTCTGGCAATCCTCCTTTTCCAGTGACAGCAAAAACGTTTTCTCGATTTGCCGTACAAGCAGACGCAACTAGCCGAGTGGGATCGCTCATAGTTTCGGGAAGTTGGACGAGTCCTGATGTTCTGTTGACATTGAGATCGATAATTTCGACAGTGCCATCAACCCCAAATTGAGAACTGGCAGTAATATCGCTATCGGGAGAAAGAAAAAGACCTTGAGTAGTTATTTGAATATTTCCTCCCGCACCCGAAACGGCATCGGCACGAATATCGCTGTTTTCAATAGCAGCAAATATAGCAGTATTAATATCGATATTTCCGCCACCGCCCGTACTGTCTAACACGCTGGTACTAATTGTGCTTCCATTCTCAAGCAAGATAAACTGGCTCGTAAGGCTAATATCGCCGCCACCTGTTTGTTTTGAAATTGCGGCAATGTTTCCTCGATTGAGATTGATGCGATCGCTAGTTATGGTAATATTTCCCGCTTGTCCCAATCCTGCGCTATCTGTCACGATTTCAGAGCCACTTGCTATCTCTAGCGATTCAGTGACGAGATTTATTCTACCGCCATCGCCGATTCCAAAGGTTTCCGCAGAAATTTGTGCGCCACGGCGCACAAATAGGGATTTATCAACATGAATATTCATGTTGCCGCCTCCCCCCGAATTAGTTGCTGCGGTAATATTGCTTTGGCGATCGAGGAAAAGTGAGTTCGCTTTAATGTCGATATCGCCTGCTTGCCCTTGTCCTGGGGGAGTATTTGGATTAGTGCTGAAATTGCTAGTGCTAATGGTTGCCCCGTCTAAAAGAATCAGGCGATCGGTGTTGAGCAAAATGTTGCCTCCATTTCCTTTTCCGATGACAGCATTCGCAAATAAGCCGCTTGCGCCTCTTGGCGAACTGCCAATCAATTCCACGCGATCGGCATTGATAATCAGTTCGCCAGCATTTCCATCTCCCCCCGTACTAACGGCGATCTGTCCGCCATCTGAAACGCGCAAACGTCCAGTTTCAATTCTTAAATTCCCTCCTTGTCCTGTCGCTCCTGGAATTACCGTTGTAGCTAGAAAGCTTGTACCTGGTTCTCCTTCGCCAATTACTTCTATTTCTTGAGCTTCGATCGTTACCGAGCCAGCATTTCCAATGCCAAACGTACTTGCTCCGACACCCGCTCCATTTGCTATACGCAAGCGATCGGTTTCGACAATTATATTCCCACCATTTCCAGTTGCGTTAGGACGAGCAACATCGGCTAACAAAGCACTAGGAGCGAATGCTGATGAAGAACCAATGATTTCTACATCTTGAGACTTAACCGTCAAGTTTCCAGCATCTCCAAAACCAAAAGTATTTGCGATTATCTGCCCTCCATCAGTTAGTCGCAAGCGATCGGTTTCAACGAATAAATTTCCGCCAGTACCACTAGCCCCTTGTTCTACATTGGCAGACAATCTGCTAGAACTGTTTCCTGGAGAAGTACCGACGATCGCAACTTCTGTTGCTCTGAGACTTAAATTTCCAGCATCTCCAGAACCAAAGGTACTGACGGATACTTGTGCCCCACCGATTATTTGTAAACGCTCTGTGGCTATAGTAAGATTTCCTCCCTTCCCCGAAGCACCAGGAGTTACAACAGCAAACAAGCCACTTGGCCCCAAAAATGCACCGCCACTCAGTTCTATATTTTGAGCTTGAACGCTCAAATTCCCTGCTTTTCCAGAACCAAAGGTATTAGCTCCTATTTGCCCTCCATCTGCTACTCGCAAATTTTCAGTTTCAATCGTTAAATTCCCTCCTGTGCCATTGGAGCCAGAAGCTGTATCTACAAACAAGCCACTAAAAATTGGACTAAAAGGGGAAATTCCTTGTATGTTTACCGATTCAGAAGTTTTAACTATTAAGTTTCCCCCAGTACCAGAACCAAGAGTATTGGAAAAAATTATTGAGCCATCAGTTAGGGTTAAATTTCTTCCTTGTATCCGAATATCGCCTCCCTCCGCACCACTGGTATCGACAGAAGATGCTTGAGCAAGTTGAATATTTCCATAGTCGAGCGTTTTTTGAGTCTTATTTAGGAAAAGATCCCCATCAACATTACCGACTAATACCCGACCGTTTTTAACCGACCAAAGCTCAACCCTTCCTCCTTCTGCTGTTAAGTTACCGCCTTCAAGGAGAATATCGCCTCCCACTAGTGCCAAAGTTTTTCCGGGTTTGACCTGAAGCCCAGCAGGCCGAAAATCGCGAATAATTTCAAAATTATTCGGATTGAGTCCCAGATTATTGCCCGTTCCTTGGACGACAATCTGTCCTGGGTTAGAACCAGTTTGCAACCCGATGGGAACGTTTATCGTTAATAAAGGGGGTGCTTGAGGGTCTACGGCACTGAATTTGCTGCCATTTGCCCACCGATAGCTGTCGGCGGTAGTTGCAACAAAGGAACCCCCAATATTAAGAGAAGCATTGGGGCCGAAAAGAATGCCATTGGGATTGAGCAAAAAGAGATTGGCAACGCCGTTAGCTCGGATTGTGCCATCTATATTAGAAATCGAGCGACCTGTAACTCGCGTAAAAATGTTTTCAATTGCTTGCGGATTGTTGAAAAATGCCTCTCCGCCTGTGGGAACAGAAAATTGCTCGAAACTATGAAAGAGATTGTTATTGACCCTTGTACCGCCAGTAATTTCGTTAGTGTTTCCGCTAGGGGTAACGACAGAATTATTAGGCAAAGTATTGTCTGGAACAATTTGCGCTTGGGCTAGACCAGACGAAAAAATTCCCAGACAGCTACCTGGAATAAGCGCGCACGACCAGAGGCGATACATAGGATTTCAAGACTTTCTTTAAAATTTTCTCCGGTTAATTATTTAAAAGTAAAGACAGGCGATCGCTCTTTATTTTTTGCCACGATGCACCAAGCGCGATATCAGACGCAAACCGCCCATTCCAAACAGTACGCCGCCAACGATAGACGGTTCGGGAACGCTAGCAGATGGGGATAAAAATCGCTCCTCGCTAGCTAATCGATTCGCTAAAACTGCTGCCACAACGTTTCATCTCGCCACCAACCTTGTCCACTACCTCCACTGCCCCATCCTATTTCGTAAACTTCACTTTCTTCAATCATTGCGATTACATCCTCGGTGCGGTCTTGGGATAGCCGCGTGGCTGCTTCTGTTGGATTTGCTTCCAGCCAAGCTACCGTAACTCCTAGCCTTGCTGCCAAACGTTGTTTTGCCTGAAGTTCTAGAGTCGCCAGACCGATCCCGCTTTCTTGAAGATTCCAACCAAGTGCATCCATCGTGCGTCTGTCAAGCAGGCTAATATTTCTTCTCTGACCCAGACGAAGTAAGGGATCCATCACTCCTAACGGATTATCCTGCTGCTTCCAGTGGCTAGCTTGATAACCATCGCCTCCTAACGTTAGATCTTTTCCGGTGGCAAAGTCGGCTATTCTGGTTTTGCCGCGATCGAAGGATAAATAGGCATCGCCGCCGATTGAAAGATCGATGATTCCGCTAGTTTGGCTTCTAGAAGAGTAACGAAACATATCTAAGGGCGTTATATAAAGATTTCCGCCTTCCTCATCCCCATCATCGTCATCGTCATCGTCGTCATCCCCAGAATTGCTATTTAATAATCCAGGGCCATCAACCCCACTGACAAAGCCGAGAACGTGAGCGATTTCGTGCATTCCCGTGCTGAGGTAGTCTAACTTATCGTTTGCGACGCTACTATCTTGATAATTGTAGTTCCAGCCAACTGGTTTATCTTTGAGATTACTAATGAGGATAACGCCATCAAGACCGCTATCGTCGAGCATCCCAAGCGCTTTGGCATTGGCGCGGGTTAAATTAATCTGCTCGTTTTCTTCTTGCGTGCGACCGTTAATCATGACGTTGTATCCGTCATCATCATTTTGCAAATTGGCGTAAGCACTGCGATCGTCTGTGGAAGTTCTATCTCGATACATTCCAGAGCGAAAAGTATCGTAGGATCGCTCGGCACTTATCCCTGGTAGCGCTCCACCAATGGCATTTGTCGGTAAACTATCATCTGTTTGGGTATAGATGTTGACAGAAACATTATCGGATAGATGAGAAGACCAGATTCCACCAGCCATTTCCATGCCTACCATTTGCTCTAAGCTAGTCCCTGGCGCATAGCTGAAGTTGAAAGTTACTGCTCTGGCAGCAGCATGACTCTCAATAACGGCGATCGTTGCTAGGGTTACAGAAGCAAAAGGTTTGACAAAACCAATTTTACGAGAACGATTGTTTAACATCTTAATTCAGAGGAGTAAGCAATAAGTAAGAAACACGATTGTTGTATGATTTAGCCCCTCTAGCCCTCCAACTTCCCTTTCATCCCCTCCTTACCCCCCTCCGGCTCCCCCTTGCCAAGGGGGGGGAGAGCGGGGGAAAGAGGGGGGGCTAAAGTCCCCCAAGGTTGGGGGATTTAGGAGGCAGACACTTCGATCTATTCAACTGAAAATCGCTTTAACTGAGAGCTTGCACTATTACTCATACTAGATCCGCTTTTACCTCAACCCCATCCGATAGGGCGCTTTGAGGGCAAAGAGGGGTTTGCTTACCGGATTTGGTATCAATAGTCCGCCCCTCGATTTAAATCGCTACCTCATCTATAAAGTCGTTTTTAGACGACTGGGTAAGTATTTCAGTCCATTTTAACTTATATCTTGCCCCATTCTCAATAAACCGCCAGCGATTACAATCGCTGCCTCATATGTAAAGTCGTTTTTATACGACTGGAGCAAGTGTTTCAGTCCATTGAAATGGACTTTGTATATGAGACGGGGAATTCATTCCCCGGCGGTTATTGCAACTGCTGCAAGATCTGAGTTTTAATGGACTTGATATGTAAGACGGGGAATTAATTAAGAGGCGGCTAATGAGAAGAGTGCAAGATCTGAGTTTAAGAAACACGACTGAAATGCGATCGCGTTTTGTTTTTTGGCAGAAGTGAATCGATAACTTAAAAATTCATGTCAATAAACCTCCCTTAATTTCTTTTGCTCTCTATCGAGATTACTTTTTGCTACGATTCTTCCGCAACCAACTCAATCCCGACACAATGACTAACAAACCTGCCCAACAAGAAGGTTCGGGTATTGAGGCAGAGGTAACTTTACCCGTACCCGTATTTTCAAAGCTCGACCCAGAATCTCTCGTTTGCCGCCACCACCCTTGACTCCCACTTCCAGAACTCCAGCCAATCGGTGAGTCGGGGCCTGCAATACTATCTAGCTGAGCGAGATCCTCGTTAATTTGTGCTTCTGAGGCCTGCCACAACCACCCCTGACCGCTGCCCCCAGAACCCCAGCCAATTGGTGAGTCAGGGCTAGCAATCCCAAGCAGTTTAGCCAGGGCTGCATCTAGTTCCGTTTGAGTCGGATTTTGACCGTTAAAGGTTTCCTGATACAGTAGCCTCAACGCTTCTGTAACTTCATTTTTCCACTCGGTTTGTTGAGTTCCGCTAGCATCTCGAATTGTGGCTGCTAAGGTGGTAAGCTGCAACCAAGTCGCGTTTTTGAGGTTGTCTTTTAATTGTGTCGATGAACCGTTGAGCCAACTGGCTATTTGTCGATCTAAAGGGTCTTTTAGTTTATTTTGATAGACTAAAACTAAGTCTGCTAGGGATTTTTGTTCGTCAGAGGCTCCTTTGAGGGCTTCTTCCAGTCGTTGGTTGGGATCTCCTTTAACGCTCGCGACGTTACTCAGCGTTTCATCAATTCCCAGCAATCGTTTTTGATATTCTTCTTCTGCTCTCGCTTGTAGCTCCGACCAAAGTTCTGGCTCTAAATCTTTAATGGCATCGCGCTCTATGGCTAATTTTGCCATTTCTGCATTTAAATAATCGGTTAATACTTTTTCTAGGGCGCTCAAATCTGGATTATCGGCACTCCAATGGATACTTCCTATTGCAGTTTTCACATCTGCAAGCAATTGTGGCTGCCTATCCCAGCCTATGCTATCGAGCAGTCGCAGGTCGAGGTCTGAAATATTTATTCGTTGACCCTGTTCGAGTAAAGGAGTCATAATTCCTCTAGAGTCGCCATCCCGCCAATGACTGACCTGTAATCCATCGTTAGTCACGCCTGTAGAAAAGTCACCCAGATTATTAGCGCCGCCGTCAACTGAAAAGTAAGTCGAACCGTTCGTTGCATCGGGAACGCCTAGCGCTTTACTCTTGTCAGAATAGCGGACTAAATCCATCGGGCTGACATAATCTAAATTTGGATCTATTGTCGTGCCTTCTTGAGATAAGATATCGACGGCATCAACTCCACTAACAAAGCCAAGGGCGTGACCGATTTCGTGAGTTGCTGAGGTTAGGAGGTCGTATTTATCGCTAGGAACTCCCTCATTGGTATTGTAATGCCAAGGCGCTGCGCTATTAATCCGAATCCTGGCATCAAAGTCGGTTTCGTTGGAGGAGATGAGGTCTAATGCTTTGGCATTGGCGCGGGTTAACCAAACGGTTTCTCCTTTTTCAACGGTCGTTCCTTTGAGATAGTCAAAGGTTGTGTCATTTTTCAAATGATTAGACGCGCTATAATCGTCTGGCGAACTGCGATCGCGATTGATTTGAGTCAAAAAGTTGCTATAATTCACTCTCGTCATTCCCGGACGCGCGCCAGCTAACGCTGTATCGGGAAGCGTGCCATAATCGACGAAAATATTGACGCGAACATCATCGGTTACGATATCGAGAAAATCGCTATCGACTCGCTGCGCTGACCAAGCATTGCCAGCTTCCCAAAATACTGACATGACTTCTATCGGCGTTCCTTGGGCAAAGGTAAAATTGAATTGTGCGGCTTGCGCCGAATTAGTAGGCTCGATGAGTGCAGCCGATGCTAGAGTGATAGTAGTAACCCACTTGCGAGTTCTCGCCAGTCGAGTATTAAGGATGTGTGAGTTTTGAGTCTTGTTTTGCATCTAAAGATTTCCCATTAGAGCGCTTTTTCCCGATCGATATTTAGTTATGAAGTTGCTATTTACCTCTAAAAGCTTCTTTAAGTAGAAATGACTAAATAAAGTTCCGGTGGCTTATTTGGAGTAGGCTAAGAATAACGAAGTGACTTCAGTTTTTAAACTTATCGAAGTTTAAAAACTAATTTTATGTACTTACATAATTTTCTTAATTAAAATTTAGCATTTAATTGGAACTTTTTTTCTTAAACTAATTAAAAGCATCAAAAAGTAAATTTTTAGATGAGTTGTTCGACTAGTTAGAGAAAAGTCGCTGTTAAGTAAGTCATTATAATTAAATATCAAACGTAGTACGTTCTTCGCGTAGCGTGCGCGACAGCACATACATCTTGCTCGCACTGCGCTCTCTAAAAAAATTATGTTTGCTTACTTAGATTGCTTCATAATTTAATAGTAATTGTAAAAATTAAGAATTAATCTAATCTTTGTTTCGATAGCTTTAAAACTTGAAAAGTTAATTTGCATTTTTTGGGCAACGACACTTGGCATAACAAGCTCAAATCGGCAATAATTGTTAATAATAAAGTGCGATCGCTCATTAGGAGTATGAGTAGGCGATCCCGCTTCTTTCACAAGCATTACCAAATAAAAATAGATTGATGCCTTGTTTGAGAAACACGAACTAAAAAGACACTATCTATGTAAGTGGGTAATTCATGATTAATCCCCTAACCAATTTTTTTTGTGATGTCACGGTCTACTGTCTCAAATTCAATCCCTCGACAGAAACCCAAATTGCCTCAAAAATCTTATCTAATAGGTTATTTAACGGCAATAACAACCATCGTGGGAGTACACATAACATTTTGTTACGTTTCTAGTGCCCGCAGTTTAGAGCAACAGGTAGACGAACGACTGCTGACCCTAGTACAAGCCGCAGCCCCTAGTTTAGAAATTATACAAGCTAGCGGTCACAACGAAATAGAGCGCAATCTTTCTTGGCGCTATCTGTTCTCAAGTCAAAAGCAAAGCTTAGAATGGTTCGATGCGAATGGGAGACTCTTGGCGCGAGAAGGAGCTAGTTTTCCCCAATTTCCTTTAGTGAGAAATGTCTCATTTTCGCAGTTAAATAAAAGCTCTCCTTTATATGAACAAAAAAACAGCTTACGCAGCGTAACAATTGCCGTATATGTTGATAATTTACAGCAGGATACTTTCAATCAAAAAAAGCCGTTTTTAGAAGGCTATATTCGAGCTAGTTTATCAGAGCGAGAGCTAGTAACTGTTCTGGCTCAAAAACGACTAGAATTTTGTTTGAGTGGGATTTTGCTCTTAATTCTGCTTGGTATTAGTAGCGTTTATCTCACCGAGTACAATCGCCCTCCAACGAATCCCATTTCGCAACATCTAGAACAACTGACTAATAATCTCTCGCATTATTTTCGTCATTTTTTAACCAAAATTAGCCTTCCTGTCGAGCTAATGTTGAGTCGTCGAGAACAATATCAACCTTCAGATATCAAAAAACTAGAAAGGATTGATGTTGCTACCAAACAGATGCAGCGTTTAGTGGAAGATTTGCTATTTTTAATCCGCGCTGATATGAAGGAACAAACAATCAAAATAAAAAAGGACAGCGCTAAAGGCGAAGGGGCAAAGCCCACGCTACGCGATCGCATCTTTCTTAATGTTTTACTACAAGAAGCGATCGCACGTTGTGAAGCGATCGCTCAAGCTAAAAGAATTCTTTTGCAAGCTGACTTGTTTGTTAATGTTGAAGTTAGAGGCGATGCGACTCAACTGAATCAAATATTTTCTCATCTATTGAATAATGCGATCGCATACACTGATGCAGGCGGTAGCATTGTCATCTCAGTGAAATCATCGAGAAAGTGGGCGATTGTTTCTGTGGAAGATACGGGTATCGGTATTTCACCCGAAGACCTAACATTTATTTTTCAATGGTTTTGGCGCTCTCAACCAGCTAAAACGCTTTATCCTGATGGATTAGGATTGGGTTTGGCAATAGCTGAGGCGATAGTCTCTCAGCATGGCGGGAAGATTACTGTTGACAGTCAATTAGAAAGAGGTAGTTGTTTTCAAGTAAGTCTTCCTTTAGGTTGACTTCTCCCCCTGCTAAAGCACCGCTTCGCTGGGGAATTCTAAGCGGATGTCTTCAGACGGGCTAAAGCCACGTCTTCCGACGTTTCCACTAGCTGACCAGAGTTTAATTCTCTGGGGACGAGTCAAAACGCCCCTAGACAGTCGGCTAAGGTCAATGCTTAGCGTTCTGTTTACTTTTCGGATAATATTTGCAGCACCGTTACAGTCTGCGTTGATATACCACCATTTGCACCCAACTCGATACAAACCGCGCTTAGTTCTTTTTCCTGAAGGCTTCCAATCATTGGGTTTTTCACCATAAATAGGAAGATAGTCGCCATCTAAGAAACTAGCTTTGCTGGTATAGCTTTCTTCAGTCTCAATAAACTGAATTCCATATTGTTCACAGAGTTGAGTGATTCTGTATTTGAGTCGTGCTGTAGGGATAATCACGAACTCAGAGTTATTCTTTTTGCCTAATTCTATTTGGGTTTTATTCCCCTTATTCCAACCAAAAACAATAGTCCCAATATTATTTTCTAGACAATGATTAATTACTATTCTTGCTGCTTTATTAATTCCATCACGTATCTGTCTATTCCGTTTTTCAGTTATTGCAGCTAATTTATTATTCCAAAAACCTTGAGGCTTTTTATTTTTAATAGTTGAGACTTGTTTGTTGTACCAACGATTCATTGACTTGATGTGTTTTCCATCAATAATGAAACTCGTTCCTAAATTAGACACGCAAGTTAACCAGTTGTTCAAGCCTGGGTCAATACCTAAAACATTCTTTGGATTTAAATTAAAACTATCTACTTGTTTTTCATAAACAAATTCAAAGTAGAAACATTTATTGCGAGGCAATATTCTTAACTCTTTAATATCTGCAAAGTCAAGATTATTTGGCATTGGAATAAAAAATCTATCTAGCCCAAACCAAAGCTTGCAGGTTTTCCCCAACGGTACTCTAATTAGATTATCTTTAAGTTTAAGTGCTTGTTTTGGATAGCTAACTGTAGCTACCCCTCCTTTCTTTCTGTAGTTAGGAATTTTGGGTTTTTCTGTTATCTTTCCGGCTTTATAGGCTTTAACTAACCCATAATATGATTTGAAAGATTCCGCTACAGTTCTTAATATTTGCTGTGCAGCTTGAGAATGTAAAACTTTGTAGTGTCTATTAGTTTTGTATTCTTGTTCTAAGTCAAATTTACCGATCCCTTTTTGAGTTTTAAAATACAATTGTCTAGCATAATAAATCCCCATATTAGTTAACTTATGCGACTCTTCACAAAGAAATTTTAATAGGCTAATTAAGTCGTTATTTTGATTAACTAGGATTGGCTGACAAGCGTACATTTAACACTCTTAGAAATTAAAAAGATTATATCATAGAACACGATGAATAAATCCGTCTAGGCAAAAAGCCTCACTCGTTTTCAGCCCTCGGCTAAAAGCACGAGAGCTTTCAACATCGCTTTTTTGTAAAGTAAGTAAAGACGCGATATATCGCGTCTTTACGATTCCTGTAATGATGCCTTCCGTAAAATAATTTTGTGTTTCTACGGATATACTTGCGAACGCCTGGATGCTAAATCGCTGATAACTGCCTTTTTCAACCAACCAAAACCTTATCCCAAACAGAAGTTGGTAGAAACTCTCTCGCTTTTATGAGCATGGCATTATCTAATTCTTGTTGACATTCGGGCGAGGCGAAAGCGACATCATGAGCGGCATCTATATTAGGATAATGCTTTTTCACTTCTTGAGCGCGTCGCTTAGACGTATCGATGCGAAGGAAGATTTTTTCCTGTCGTACCCACTCATTCATTAAAGCAAGTGCCCTCTCAGAAAAAATCCTCGGTACGGAAGCAGAGACGATTCGGGCATTGGGGGCTAAACTTCTGATGTGATGTTCGTCGATGATATCTGTGTTGTGACTGCCATCGCTATTTTCCCAAGGAACAGATATGGCAACATAGGTTGCATTTTCAAAAACGCGATCGTAATTTTGGGCACAAACAACTTTTTTAGAAGGAATGCCTCTTTGCCACAAGGTTAACTGACGCTTGTGGGGATCTTGTAAGGATGGACTGAGTAGGTGAACGTCTAACTCCCATGCAATTCCATCGAGAGCGATATTTTTCCCAATGTTGCCCGTGCCAATAATAGCTAACTTGCGTTTCAGTTCAGTTTTGTATAGTTGCAGGTATCGACTCATGTGTTGGGCAACATAAGGAGAGTTGATACCTGGCAGGTTATCGACACCGACTTGGTACTGCCGTGCCGCCTCTTTATCAATTGCTCTGGTATCTACTCCTCGTCTAATAATGAGTAGATTTTTATTATATCCAACGGCTTTTCGCCAAGCTGCGATCGCCAATTTGGGAACCGCATTATTCCCAACAATCAAAACATCGGGTTGAAAGACTGTCAGCGCTTGACGTAAGATATCTAAACTCGGATCGTTCTGTTCGTCAGGAGTTTGTTTGAGAGAAATATTAGGAATGTAAATAATTTCTTCGTCGCTACCATCTCGGTAAAAAAACTCTTCTGGAAAAGAAAAGATATCCGAGACATTGGCTAATCTTAAACCCAATCTTCGGATAGTGACTGGATGTATTGGGTGTGAAATGAGGATTTTTGTCATTAGATACCACGAGAATTGGTTTCTGGAAAGCGATCGCAGATTGTCAAACTACTCATTAATCGCTTCCTCGGCAGACTTGGTGACATTTTCCCGAAAAAAAGTGACAAACCAGGGACAAAATAACAAAATTAGTAGCATTCGCGTCATCTGCATTGCTAGCACTAAACCAGAGTCCCCGCCCATCTGAAGCGTCATCGCCATAATAGGAGTAATCCCGCCAGGGGTAGATCCCAAAATAGCGGAGACTGGATTTACGCCAGTCACTAAATGAAACCCGTATCCAGTTCCCAGACAAATGAAAATTAACAGCAACACTAAAACTAGCTCTAACAATACAGCTTTTAAAAGTTTGCGGACGGCGTGCCAGTCGAATTTTAACCCTATAGAAAGTCCCAATAGGAGTAATCCCCCCATAAACACTGACTGCGGTATTTGTATTTGATAAGGTAAAACTAAAAACACGACTAACCCAACCAAAAAGGGGCCGAGAAATAGGGATGCAGGCAAACGCACTTTACGTCCGACCCAAATTCCTAAACTAGCGCATCCTGCTAAGATCCCAAGATTTAACAATGCAGGTAGCGGCGGATGGGTCTTCACTGGAAGAATGGCAACAGTCTCAATGGTTGAATCGATAGGAAAGAATAAGCTAATTATGGCAGGAATGGTTAAGGCAACTAGCAAAAGTCGAAAATACTGAAGTATTGCTACTGCGATCGCATCTGCTCCCATTTCTTCACTCATGGCAACAATGCTCGGACTTGCACCAGGAATGCTACCTAAAAAACTCGTCACGCGATCGATCCCTGCCCAACGCCATAATAAATATCCGTTCAGCAAACTCATAATACCTGTAATGAAAATACAAATGAGTAAGGGGACAGCATAAGTTGCTGCTGTTGTCAAGGTATTTGGCGAAAAGCGAAGAGATGTTTCCAGCGCAATAATGGCTTGACCGACAATAGAAAACGTTGTAGGAAATGGTTTGGGATATTCCTGAGCGACAACATAGACAATTCCGACTAACATAGGAGCTAGCAACCAAGCAAGCGGAACGTGTAACCAGTTGAAGATTACACTAGCTACAATAGCAGTGGCTAACTGTGCTGCGATTATTGCCATGTTTGATAGCCTCGATCTAGATCGAAATTGCTGTGCCCCTCGGATAAGGCGATTTTGAATTCCTTCTACCAGCATGAAGTAAAAATTTGTAATGAATTCTCTTGTAGAGCGGTCACAGTTATGTTAACATCGCAAAGATATTTCGATCCGAAAATGAGCGTCATGTCAAAAATTGCTTACTTATTTAGACGACTCAACGCTTCTTGATAATAAATTAGGGTTTGACGAGCAATCCTATCCCAACTGTAGTTTTGCGCAGTCGCACGAGCATTACGACGCAACCATTTTAGATAAGGGCGATCGCAAATTAACTGATTTAAAGCTTCCTCGATCGCAACATCGTCGCGGGGTGGGATGACTAAACCATCGTAGCCATTGCTGATAATTTCTAATGGGCCTGGGGTGGCTGTGGTAATGGGTGCTAAACCACAAGCCATCGCTTCGACTAATGCCATCCCAAAAGCTTCAGAGGTACTAGGAAAGAGTTTGATGTGATAGCCTTGTAAGAGATTGGGCAAGTCTTTATGTCGATAGTAAGGAATTACTTTAACGCGATCGCGTACTGCTGGATCGAAGTCTGCATAAACTTGGGCAGGATCTTGACATTCGCGACATTTTGTGCCAAAAAATCCTATTTTGACTTGGGGATAGCGATTCAATATGCGATTGAGTGCGGGGACGCTATATTGTATGCCTTTACGGGGAATATAGGTTCCGATTTGGGCAATGCGAATTTCTGCCTCTTCTGCTATGCTCGTTGGTTCGAGGGGCAAGTTGAGAAATGATTCAGGAATGCCATTGATAATGAGTCGCGTTTTTTCAGGTTTTACACCTAATTGTGCGATCGCGTATTTTTGGGCGTTACGATTGAGTAATAAAACTAAATCGGCATAGTATAGAGAAGTTGCTTCTTCCCAGAGTCGAATGCTGCCGCGATAGAGGGGATATTGCCAACTCATGGGGCGTTTTCCTAGCTTGACATCTTCTAGGAATTCTAAGTGTTCGATGTATTCTAAACCGTGATCTCTGGCGACGATAAGCGGAGGGTGTTTACTTCGGCTAGAAAGTAGTTTCGACCACAACCATGTATCGCCAGTGGAAGCATCCACAACATCAATTTTTTGCTCTTTCGTAAGCTTCCAGATATGATAGGCAACAAATTCAGGAAAAACGATTCTTTTAACGATATTGGGCAATTCTTTGGGTAAATCATCAAAAGAGTAGTAGTATACTTCATGTCCTAATTGCTGATAAGCTTGACCGAGTTGCCATGTTACACCAGCAGCCCCCGCATTGCGATTAAACTCGTAGTGTATGACGAGCAAAATTTTCATTGGTTAGTTACATCGTGAAATAAATTTTCTAAAATTTGACAGTGAATTTGAGCATTAAATTTCTTTTCGGCAATTTCGCGTCCTTTTATGCCCATTTCTTTTGCTAATGCAGGGTTTTCCATCAAAAGGCGAATTTTACAAGCCAAATCGTTGCGATCGCCTTTTTCAATTAAAAATCCTGTTTCTTCATGTACTACTATTTCAGGAATGGCATTAATCTTAGTAGCAATAACAGGTAAACCCGCCGCCATTGCTTCAATAAATACCCAGCCAAAACCTTCAAAATAGGTAGGCATTACAAATACATCTGCTTGATGGTATAGTTCGAGCCATTGAGGAGTATAAGCTTTAATATTGTTATGAATGTAAACGTTAGGATAATCGCATTTAATCGGTGTGTGAGTGACTAAATGTAGTTCGGCTTCCTTGTAAAAAAGCTTGAGAAAAACATCTAAAACATCATTTCCCCCTTTGCGATCGAAGTCGTTACCCACAAAAAGAATATTGAAAGGTTTTTGAAGATTTTTATTAATCGGTGGAGTTAGTTTAGTAAGATTTACGCCGGGATAAATAACCTTCACCTTTTCAGGATGAATATTGTAATCTTCGATAACTGATTTTCTTGCCCATTGCGATCGCGTGACAATTTTAGTAGCATTTTCAAAAACTTGTTTTCCTAAATAAAGATTAGGGGAATAAGTCCATTGAAAGTCAGGATCGGTTTGTTCTTGTGCGGCGAGGGAAGTCGTCATGTCGAGACTAACAACCGTTGGAATTTTTTTAATTAAATCTATTGACAAAAATGCCAGTATGTAAGTGTGAAAGTGAAGTGCAGAATAGTTTTTATAACTAATTTTTCTTAAAGCTAACTGTCTTGCCATGTAAGCATAAGAGAGTTGAGCGCGGAAACGAAAAAAATCTAAATTCTGTTTTGAATCCAGCGATCGCCAACCGATAAACTGAGTAATTTTCTAATAATTTTTGCATCCAGATTTCTTTCTTCGTGATACCAATAAAAATCTACTTGAGTTGTGTCAGATTTTTGAAATCCTTCTCTTAATAAATTGCCATAGGTTCCATGTCCCATGTGTTGTTCCATTAAAGAAAGAATTCTGAGTAGATTTTTCTCATTCATAATAAAAATAGTCTATTTCAATTTTTAATCATAGATAGGCGTATTTCTTCCAAAACCTTGACATAATAAATAAATAAAATAATAAAAAACAAATTTAGTTTTTGTTTTCTCGATTGAAGTTTATTTGTTGAAAAAGCTTTTCGGAAAGCCGATCTTAACGGAGGGTTTAAATTCAAGATAAGTGCGATCGCCTTTTTCCAAGTTAAAGAATTATTGGGGTTGCGATCGCGCGAACCTTTTGTTTGACGAATTACTTTTTTGATTAATTGTTTGAGAGAGTTTCTAGCTGGATGAAATACGCAACAATCTTCACTATAACTAACTACATAGCTATGAGAAAATACTCGCCCTCCCCATTCAGCATCGCCACCAGATTGTAAATCTGAATTAAAATAACCAACTTCCTCAAACAGTTGCTTATAAGTAAATAAGTTGGCGGTTGCTCCAAAATGATATTCTTTAACATATTTTTTTTGTTGAAGATTAGTAATGCTATCAAAAACTTCTATAGCTGTTGGAGCATTAAAACGTTTAAAAAAAAATTCTATTTTTCCTGCAATTAAACCATAATTTGGGAGAGACAATAATGCTTTAACTCCGTTTTCAATCCAAGTATCGGTAGGAAGACAATCAGAATCTGTAAATGCTAAAATTTCTCCACTAGATATAGCAATTCCATGATTTCGAGCAGAATAAGAACCTAATTTTGATTCGTAAGTCAATAAAGCTCTTGGGTATTTTTCGATTAGTAACTCGATATTTTCAATCGAACCATTATCAACAACAATTACTTCGTAAAGTTCTTGTGGATAGGTTTGTTGTTCTAAGGCTTTTAAACAAATTTTCAGTCGTTTAAAGTCATTTAGAACGGGGATAATAACGGAAACAAATGGTTGTTTCATTTTTGTCTCGCACGGAGTCACAGAGGCACGGAGAAGAGGAGAGGAGAGTTTTTAAGGCGATCTTATTTCTATTTTTTTCATACATATCGAGTAATAAATCAGGTTGAATATAGGCAATAATCCGCCCAATACTGAAAAGAAATCTGAACCATAAAATAAATGGAATTGCCAAGGGAAGCATAATTAAACGACTGGGATTTTCTTGAAAGACTTCGAGTGCTTGTTTTGGTTTTAAAGGTTCTAAAATTTTACGAATGACAGCACTAATTATTTGTGCTGTTGTTTTATTTTCCATCAAAGAGGAAAGATTATCTTGTTGTTGAGTCAAAAGAAATTTAGTGCGTTTGCTAATAACATCGTCGCGACCATAGAGGAGATAACGCCAAGAGATAAATGAGAGTGTTGGAGGTTCGTGAATTGCCCTCGCTTGGGGATGTTTCCAAATTTTATATCCTTTTATTTCGCATAGATCGTAAGTGTGGACTTTACAATGACCTCGATATAAGGGTAAGTCTATTGGTATGGGATTTTGTAATAAAAAGGTACGACGAAAAGCAACACCATTTAAGTGATAGTGATTGGTTTCATAGGGGGTTTCTTTTCCTGAAAATCTCCGAAATAAGTAATTCATTGCGATGGCGAGTTCGTAGGGATTTCTAATTGGTGTAGTTGTCTCGCCAGCAATAATATTAATTTCTGGATGTTCTATAAGAGGAGTCAGGATATTTCTTAACCAATGGGGTTCATAAACACAATCGGAATCGCAAAAAATAACAAATTCACCTGTGGCAAGGGTTGCGCCTTTCATTTTGGCAGCATGGTAGCTAATGCCAGGAATTGAGATTACTTTAATCCAGGAATAGTTTGAGCAAAGTTGTTTGATAACTTCTTTAGGTGCATTCCCACCATCAACGATTAAAAATTCATTTGCCGATTCGGGTGAGATATCTTGTTTTTCTAAGGAAGCTAAACTTTTATAGATATTGTCTAACTCAACACTGGAAAGATTTTCTGTTTCATAAATAATTGAAAAGCTAGGGAATGGCTTCTCGATTTCTCGTTTAAAAAATTCTTCTTGAAGATGTATCATGAGACTAACTCCTTTTGCGATCGCTGCCATTTTTTACTTAACCAAGAAAGCTAGCTTCGGGCCCAGATAAACTATAGATTTTCCTTTTTCTTTAGCAAAATCTTGAAATGCCGTATTTTTCTTTCGTTCGATGTTATCAGACATTAATACTCCTCCTTGACGCAAGACTTCATAGGTTTGGTTAAATTCAAACCACATACAATTGTAAGAATGTTCGCTATCGTGCATAAAAAAATCAATTTCTTTAACTTTTTCTAATAGTTCGGGTAATTTATCTTGACTTTTCCCCAAAATAAGTTCCCATCTGTTTCTTAAATAAGTTGGAATTATCCAACCCGATTCCTTATCTTTAGGAATTGCAGCACCTTTTTTTCCTTCCCAAAAATAGCCTTCTTCATAATCCATACCCACCACTTCAGGCAAATCAATAGAATAGAGCTTTCCTTTTTGATTTTTTTCTAAGGCGAGAAGCAAGAAAGTTGTCGAAACTCCGTTACAAACTCCCGTTTCAACCGCTATTTCTGGCTGAATTTTTCTAAAAATAGAATATAAATAGATACCTTTTTCTAAAGGCATTGCTCCAGTTTTGTATTGATAACCTTTCTTATTAACTCCAGTGACATTTTGAGCAAATTCTTCTAATTTTTCATTAATTTCATCTATAATTTTGCTTTGAAGAAACTCGTCTCGATACTGTTTTATTTCCGATTGACTTAAAGAAAGGCTTTGATAAAGTTTATCTTGAAGAATAAACTCAAGTGACTTGTCTTTAATAAAGTATTTAACTCGATGAACGATTGGCGATCGCAAAATATTAAGATTCATATAAACTTTTCTCCATTGATAAAATTATTGTTTAGAAAGCGAGGCGGGTTGTCGATCGCTCCGTTGCCATCTCCAGGCATAGAAAGTACTCAAACAAAAGTTAAATGCCCTTTCTAGACGAACGAGAATTCTTCTAATCCAAATAGTGATGTTTTCCCCTAAAAATTGCAGACGAACTATCTGCGGTCTGACAAATTCTATCCGTCGCCGCCATCCCAACTCCTTGTAGCGATTTTGAAAATACTCATCCTCAGCTAAATTCCACTTCTGGCAAAAGTGACGCAAGCTGGATCGTTCCCAAGCATCGCTCCAACGCAGCATAAAATAAGGCAGATCGTAAAATTTGAGGGGCGGTGCTGGAAAATGCGTTCTGAAAGTGACTACAGATGCTGGCTCAAGATAGATGCTACCGCCAAACTTAGCAACCGTGAGGGCTAAATCTATATACTCTTTCGTGCAGCAGAGTCCCTCATCAAGCAATCCAACCCGTTCAAAAAATTCGGTACGGATCGATATGCAGTGAAATTCGATAAATCCGGTTGGTTGCCGTTTAAGGCGATCGCTCACTTCTGCAATGCGTCGATCTTGCAGGTAGATTTTCTCTTGAATGCTTGGTTTGAACGGTTTGCCTTCCTCGTCTTGACTCAAAAAGCGTGCGAGTTCCTCAGACGACATATACTCTCCACCAGCACAGTGGATAATTTCGTGTAAAGGCTCGTATTGACAAACAACCGGGCCTACTACTGTGGCTTTTGTTTCCTCCGCACAGTCAATCAATGGTTTTAGCCAACCAGGAGAAACCACGACATCATTATCGAGAAAGACAACATACTTGCTGTTGACTTGACGCAAACCTAAGTTTCTAGCAGCGTTAGGAGGGAGATAGCGATCGCTGCGAATTAGTTGAAAGCCTTTTTCCTTAGCTTGAGCTTCTAGGTAGCGTCGTATATTAGCAGGGGCATGATTATCTACATAAACTAATTGGAAAGGATAGCGTGTATTCTCGTAAATGCTCTCAAGCGATTCGCGAGTGAAGCTAAAACGCTCTCTCGGAACAACAACAATCGTAACTTGCGAATCTGTCATTGCTCGTCAACTCCTTGTCTGCATCAGTTGTTGGTAGATTTCTACTAACTCGTCGTTGAGTTTGTTCGTGTCATATTTTTCTTCTACACGGGCGCGACCAGCGCGACCCATCTCTGACCAAAGTTCTGGATGCTCGATGAGATAATCAATCTTGGCAGCTATAGCATCCGGCTCTCGTTCGGGAACGAGAAATCCAGAAATTCCATCCTCCACTAATTCGGGAATGCCGCCGTGATAGGTGCTGATGACAGGTAAACCCATTGCCATCGCTTCTTTTAGGGTATTGAGGGGGGCATCTCGATCTCCGTTAGCCGCAGTGACGCTAGGAGCCATAAAAATATGGGAGTTGTCGAGGATTTCAATAATTTCTTGTTGCTGTTTGGCTCCGAGCAGGTTAACTGTACTATCAAGAGCGAGTTCTTGAATGATTGTCTGGAAATGTGTTTTCAAAGGGCCATTTCCGATAATATTGAACTCAATGTTGGGATAATCTGGAATCAGTTTGGCGATCGCTCGGATACAATACTCTATCCCTTTCTTCTCTACTAAGCGACCTACCGTAGCAACGCGGATTCGACCGTCAACCGGAAAGAAACGGGGGCTAAAAGCAAACTTCTGGCAATCAATCCCCGAACCGAGGATAAGAATTTTGTCTTCGTTGCAGCCAAGTTGAACAATTCGATTCCTAAAAAATTTGCAGTTGGTTAAAAAGAAATCTCCCTCGGCCAAGAGTGGGTCGTAAACGCGATCGCCGTATTCTTCGATCGCCCAACTGATATCGTGACCTCGGAAGCTAGTAATTAGTTTTCCTCGAATCAATCCGCAATGGCGAAACAATCGACCTATTAAACCGAAAGTTCCAAATTGGCAGTGAATAATTTCGTAGGTTTCCTGTTTTGCTAGCGGTATCGCTCTATAAAACAACCTTAATGAGTAAGCTTGCCGACCGTACTTGAAAAAATTCAGCAGGGGCAGACAAGCTAAAGAGCCTTGTTGGATATTTGTCAATAGCAACTTTAAGCATTTAAGAAAACGCTGAATGTAGTTTTTGGGTATGGTAGGAGAGTAAGAAGTGCGCTCCCGGAGGCGATATTCTTCTACGATAGGATGGACTTTAGCAAGATTGGCAGGAACACCATCTAGGGCGTATATTTGGACTTCATGACCGCGATCGAGTAATCCAGCGATCTGATTCAAGATAAAGCTTTCTGATAAGAGTGGGAACTGTCCGACTAAGAAGGCAATTTTCATCTTTTCAAATAAGTAGCTTTCTAATAGACAATCGACGTTCGCACGCCTTAGTTGAGTTCGCGCAATTCATGTTGCATTTGGTGGTATTTCCAAAGTTTGCCTCGTAATTCCAGCAACTCATGATATTTGCCTTCCTCAACGATGCGTCCTTCTTCTAACACCACTACCTTATCCGCTCGGATAATAGTAGATAAACGATGGGCGATCGCGATAACGGTTCGTCCTTGAGATAATTTTTCTAATGACTCTTGAATTAATCTTTCGGTGACGGAATCTAAAGCAGAAGTTGCCTCGTCTAGAATTAAGATGTCGGGATCTCGTAGTAAAGCACGCGCGATCGCAATCCGTTGACGTTGACCGCCAGATAAACGCACGCCGCGATCGCCTAATTGTGTCTCTAATCCTTCCGGTAAATCCCTAATAAACTCCCAAGCATTCGCTAATTTTGCCGCTTCGATAACTGTTTTGCGATCGATATTTTCGAGTCCGTAGGCGATATTATTGCTAACGGAAGTATTAAAAATAAAGGTCTCTTGAGAAACGATCGCCATTTTGCGGCGCAGCGAATCGATCTCAAATCCGCGTAAATCTACCCCATCGATAAGAATCCATCCCTGAATGGGATCGTAAAAGCGAGGAATTAACTCAGCTAAAGTGGTTTTTCCCGCACCAGAAGCACCCACTAAAGCTGTCGTCTGTCCTTTAGGAATCGACAAGCATATGTTGCGTAGGACATATTCATTCTCTTCGTAACCGAAATACACTGAGATAAAATCAATGGATTCTGTTAACCCAGTAAACGCGATCGTGCCGTTTTCTAAATAAACTTTGTCGTCTCGGCGGAGTAGTTGTTGAATGTTATTTAACGCGCCTTGGTAGCCATTAAACTTCCCTACAGAGGAATTAACCAGCGACACTAATGGCATCATGCGAAACAAAACGAACATAAATGCCAGTAAAGAAGACGATCGCAATTCACCACCTTGTACTAGCATCATAAATGAGGCAGTAACAATGACAATTAAAATCGTGCTGGCAACTCCCTCCGCTAAAGGTTTCAGCAATTCTGACAGCGATAAAACTTTCTTTTTAGCTTGTGTAACGGCATCGGTAGCACCATAAAATCGCTTGCGCTCGAAATCTTGAGTGACAGATGCTTGCACTGTACGAATGCCATCAATGGTTTCCACTGAGACAGAAGCTAAATGACCATTGGCTTTGGGCACGGCAAAACTCGCTTCCCGCAACCACTTCACTAGATTTGACAGTCCTGCCGACAGCAAGACAAACATCATCACCGCCGCGATGGAAAGTTGCCAGGAAAGGCAGAACATCGCCACGATATAAGCAAATACAGTGATGCCTTTGGCAATAACAGTACCAGCAGCATCACAAGCTTGAATGAGTTGATTTCCTTCTGTAGTGATAGTGTTAATTAGTTCTCCAGAACGACTTTTAGAATAGAAACTCAAACTCAAACTTTGAAGCTGTTCAAAAAGTAACTTGCGAATGCGTCCGACTAATTTGAGAGCAGATAAACCCGAATAAAAACGTCCTAAATATAAGAAGACAGAATGTAACCAAACTAATAATAAAATTAAAGCCGCCAGCCGATAAATTCGCTCTGTTGTAGGTGCTTTGGTTGCCAAAAACCAAACATCAAACCATTGAATTCCCGATTGAATGGGGGGTTCGTTAGGATTAGTCAATCCTTGAACAAAAGAAGCGATAAAACCAACCGTAATCCCTTCGAGAGAAGCACCTATAATCGTACAAATTAAGGCAATAGCAACTAGCCAGCGAAAATGTTTGAGTTCTCGAAAAATTAAACCATTATCGCGCCAAAAACTTGTCTTTCTTAGATATTTACGAATAGGGTTTTTGTGAGTTTTCACTTTAATTACGACTGTCAACTTCTGATTTTTGTACTCCCAAGCGATCGAGTTCTAGATGAGTGATATACTTTTTCTGGCGATTTTTAACTCCATTGGCGATAACTCCGATCGCGTTAAAATGACCTAACATTTCTCTGGCTCGAATTAATTCGGATTTAGCAATCCGATTCATCCGCGTCACTAGAAGAATTCCTTTACAAAAAGAAGCCACTTGCAGCACATCAACCGTACCGACGCGAGTTTGCTGTAACTCCAAAGACAAAGTTTTCTCGGAAGGTGTTTTTTTAATCTCCGCGAGATCGTACTCAGGCATCCCCAGGATAGGAGGAACATCGAGCAAAACTAAGTCATAATTTTGCTCGAAGTGAGACATTAATTTTCCAAAGCGTTGCGAATTTAAGAGTTTAACTGGATCGTCTGGTTCGCTTCCCGCAGTTAAAACTTCAATAGTCAAACCTAAAATAAATAACTTGCGCGGTTTTGGCATATCCAAACTAGAAAGTAAGTTAGATAATCCTCCTTGATTGGGCAAATTAAGTTGTTCGTGCAGGGATGGACATCGCAAATTAGCATCAATTAATAAAACCTTTTTGCGAAAACGAGCCGCACTTAATGCCAAACCCAAGGCCAAAGTAGATTTTCCTTCTCCAGCTTGTGCCGATGTGACCAAAATCGATTTGAGATTAGAAGTAGCGTTGAGCAGTTGGATATTTGTATAAATGAGATCGGTGCTTTCCCGAAAAGGCAGCCAATTAAGCATTTCTAGCAGTGGAATACGCTCTTTTTTGTCTCTAGAATGATTTAATGGCAACAAAGTTGGCACGCTTGCCAGTACGGGTAAATCGATCGCCTGTTTTATCTGTTCGACACTGTGAATCTTATCGTCCGTCGCTTCGCAGATAAATACGACTATTCCTCCTAAAAACAGTCCGATAACCGCACCCAAAAGAAGGTTAATTGTGAGGCTAGGAGCGATTTTCTCCCCGATTTGAGGTGCTTCGACAATTTTCCACTTAAAGCCGCCTCTAGCGAGTTCTAGGCTCAATTGCTGCTGTGCTGAGAGTAACTGCTTAATCGATTCCCGTTGAATTTCGACTTCGGGTTGCAGGCGATCGTATTCGGCGATGAGATTGGGAAATTGATTTAATTGAGCGCGTAATTTTTGCTCGGTTTGGAGTAAACTGCGATCGCGCGCCGATAAACTCTTCAACTCGGTTTGAGCATCAACTAATCTCTCTACCAGCACTAATTCAGTCGCGCCGAGTTGTCCTTCTTTTAAAAGTTCTTCTCCTGTTACTTTTCGTTGTGACTGTACCTTGCCTAAAACTTCGTCGAGTTCCTTTTCTAGGAGTGCTAACTCATTCTGACGTTTTTCAACTAAATTCTGAATAACCGGACTAGAATCGGTATAAATAACCCTCTGTTGGGCTAACGTAAGTTCTGTGGTCTGGAATTCTTTGAGTAAGTTTTGGTAACGGCTAGATTCGCTCAGACGAGAAGAAATTAATGCCTCTTTGGGAGAGATAGTTAATTGCTGTTGCAAATCGTTATAACGCGCCTGAGTTGCCTGGTAGTGAGCGCGAAGAATTGCTCGTTCTTTATTAACAGTATTAAGTTCTTCTGTTAAAGCAGTTGCTTGCTGTTCGGGATTAATGAGATTTTTCTTTCGGCGAAACCTTTCTAAAGCTTCTTCTGCTTGCAAATAATTTTTTCTAGCGGCTGGTAATTGTCGCTCGATTACTGCTAAACCTTGAGTTAAACGAAGATTTTCTTGCTGTAGGTTGTAGTCTTGATAGACTTGCTGCATCGCCTGGAGAACTTTTTGAGCTTTTATCTTATCGCTATCTGTGTAGACGGCTTGAAAAATTCTTGTATTGATATCCTCTTCCACTGCTTGAGTCAGAATGAATTTTGTGGCTAAATCTGTGGCTTCTAAGTCAGGATATTCAGGACGCAGCAATGCGACAGCTTTTTCTAAAAATTCAGGACTTCGCATCAGAGTAAGCTGAGTAGCATAGTCCACATTCAATCTAGATTGCGACCATTGAATCGGCTGTTGTTCTCCCGCTAACGTTTCTCGCTCGGAATAATCGACTAAATTAGGTTCTACTAAAAGTTGTATCCGACTTTCGTAAGTTGGTTTCATTAACAAAGTCGCGATCGCACTTATCGAAATAACACCCAAAAATACACTCAAAAACCATAATTGCCGACGCAGCAAAATGCTAACTAGCTGTCCGTAACCTAAGTCGATATCCGACTCATTTTTGAGATAATTTGGGTTCATTTTCTAAAAGTTCAAAATTCAAAGTAGAGACGCGAAATTTCGCGTCTTTACAAAGTTCAAAATCAATTATTTGGGAATTGGAGCAAACAGACTTGACTCCAATCGTTGAGAAAGAACTTTGTTAAAACGCCATCGATCTTTTTAAAAAACACTTCTTCTGAGAAATGATTTATGGCGCGATCGCGAATTTTGCTATAGTCCCATTTAATGCTTTTAGCTTTTAGTAAGGCAGCTTGTAGCGATGCAGATGTTTGTTCTTCAAAAAATAGTCCCGTAGCACCAGAAATTTGCGTATCGAGTACGCCACCCGCACCATAGGCAATAACAGGCGTACCGCTAGCATTGGCTTCGATAGGCACTAATCCGTAATCTTCTAGTGCAGTCACAATAACAGCTTTCGCTCTTGCCATCAACTGCGTGCGGACTAAATCGCTGACGTAACCTAAAAATTCGATGTTATCCGAAGCTTGAGATTGTAAGGCGTTTTTCTCTGGGCCATCCCCGATGACGAGTAATTGCCAACCCAGGGATTTGAAGGTTTCAACGACTAAATCGACCCGTTTATAACCCACCAGCGAGAAACGACCAAATAAAAATCATCTTTGCGATCGCAAAAAGAAAATTTCTCGCTATAAATTGGATAGTTAATCGTAGTGGCTGGCTTTCCATAGATTTTCTCGATTCGATTGGCAACTAGTTGAGAATTGGCAATGTAAAGATCGGGTTCTTGTGCGTATTCTCGATCCAATTTTCTTAAATAGACAAAGGCTTGTTCGAGCAAGGGAGAGAATTTTTTATAGTAGGAATATTCACGCAAATAAACATCGGTATCCCACAAAAATCGAGTCACATTATGACAAAAACAAATATGGATTGCATCCGGTCTTTTTTTTACTGCTTTGGCAAAACTACTACTACTACTAATAATGAGATCGTAATCTTGTAAATCGAGCGATCGGAAGGCAGGAAAATAAAAGGGAGCTAATAATCTAAAATATTTTGTCCCTCCTGGAATGCCTTGAAGAACAGTTGTTTTGACTGGGCGATCGCCTAAATCTATTGTTGTTTTGGGATTGTATAGAGAAGTAAATATGTCAGCTTCGGGAAAGTATCGACAAAGTAATTCAAATACCCGTTCTGCTCCTCCTCTTTGTGTAAGATAATCATGAACTAATGCAATTTTCATGACTGAAAAATATGATGCGGTCTAATGGTTAGGGAAGGCTATTGTTTTAGAGGTGGATCGTTTGTTGCTATAACCTGTATTGTTGATTCAAACAAAATAAGGTGACAAAAACGGGACAAAAACCAAGCTGTTGATGAAGAATGATTATTGATTTGACAGAAGCTTAATGAAGTATTGTTAAAAATAAACCAAAAAAAAGCAGGTCGCATTCTGAAAAGCGAACGACCCATGCACCAAAATTGTTATGCCGCGTAATAAGTGCCTACGCAAAATAATTCACACATCCGGTTCCTGGCTATACAAGATTTTCGGAAACTTCAGGTTAACTCAGCGTGTAATTAATTA
>JAAUUT010000187.1 GCA_012031035.1 Candidatus Altimarinota bacterium
AAGGAGGCAAACCGCCTCGTCCGGTTATCACAAATTCGCTCTGTTGTGTGTCGCTCGGATTACACGCTTGTACTATCTCAGCCTCGACTGTTAAGGTGGGCAAGTTAACGACTCGACGGCTAGGGTCGGTATCGGGGGCATCGATTTGTACGTTTCCTGCTATTCCAAACTCAGAACTGGCAGTGATATCGCTTAGATTTGTCGGCTCTTCTCGAAATTCGATGCCAAAAATGCCTTGAGCATCTATATTGATATTGCCGCCACGACCTTTAAAAGCGTTAGCTTCGATGTTACTGTCTTCAATAGGAACAGCAATGATGAATTGAGAGTTTATATCAATATTGCCGCCATTTCCTCCTGCTCGCTCTGTACCTGCATTGGTGGATATCTCAGAGTCATTACGCAACAATAATAAATCTTGCACTTGTAGGATTATATTCCCTCCGTCTGTGCTAAACGTTTCTGCTGAGATTGAAGCTTTATTATCGAGAGCGAGGGAGTTTGCCTGAATCTGAATATTGCCACCTTTTCCAGTTCCCTGACTACCTACAGCCACGCTTGCACCATCCCAAACAATTAGTTGTCCAGCAGTAATCGTTAAGTCTCCTGCTTTCCCTGCGCCCAGAGTCCGAGCAAACAGACCGCTTGCAGGCCCATCATTAAGGACATCAAGAAAACGATCGCGCCGCTCAAAAAAGGTAGGGTCTGTACCAGATAACGAGATCGTGTTAGTAGCGTTAACGGTAACACTTCCAGCATTTCCCCTGTTGATGAAGCTTGAGGTAAGGATTTGACCGCCGCCAGTTAGTTCGAGCGTATTGACGTTAACAACTATCTCTCCGCCATCAAAAGCGTTCTTGGTTCTTGCGCTTAAAACATTTCCATCCGATATACGCAAGGTAGGAGTATTAACTGTAAGATCGCCACCCCGACCCCTACTGGGGACAAAAATGACATTATCATCACCTTGAAGAATCGCTCCTTGCTCGGTGGAAGTCAATATACCGCCAGGAACTCCATCAGGATTAACCCCATAAAGATTGACAGAATCGTCAGCTTTGACAAAAATATTGCCAGCATTTCCCTGTCCCAAAGTAGCACTGGATACTATAGAAAAATTGGCTAAGGAGAGCAAGCCTGTCTCGATGTTGATGTTGCCAGCATTTCCCTTAGCTCCGAAAAGTTGAAGCCCGACATTGCTTGCAATAAAGCTATTGTCAAGTAATACAGAATCGTCAGCTTTGACAAAAATATTGCCAGCATTTCCCTGTCCGTCGGTACTGGCAGACAGTAAAGCGTTATTGGTTAACAAGAGTGAGCCTGTTTCTATATTGATTTGACCTCCATCACCTTCTGTTCCCAGAATGGCAGAATCTACATCGCTTCTAATCAAGCTATTATCAAGCGATACAAAATCGCCAGCTTTGATAAAAATATCGCCAGCATCACCTTGACCTTGTGTTTGACTACCCACTCTAGCGTTATTGGTTAAAATAAGCGAACCAGTTTTAATATTAATATCACCCCCATTACCTTCGCCAAAAATCGTCACGCCGCCAGAGATAAAACTATTTGCCAGAGAAACAGTGTTACGAGCATAAATGTTTATACTCTCCAGCATCGCCTTTCCTAGAGTGAAGACACTCAGTTCAGACCTTAGTTAAAAAGAGTGAGCCTGTTTCTATATCAATAATCCCTCCATCGCCTTCTCCTAAGAATACTTCACTAGAAATTTGACTATTAGAAAGCGAGACTAAATGTTTAACTTTTACAAAGATGTTGCCAGCCTTGCTTAGTCCATCAGTACCAGCATTAATTTCCGCTCCATCAGTTAGAGAAAGCGAGCTAGCCTCGATCTTGATGTTACCGCTATTCCCTTCTCCTAAAAAAACTTCACTAGAAATTTTGCTGTTTGAAAGCGAAACCATCTCATCTGCTTGCATAGAAATATTGCCAGCATTTCCCCGACCACTTGTACTGGTATCTATCTGAGCGCCATTACTCAGAAAAACTGCTTTAGCATCTATTTGAATATCACCGCTATCTCTCGATCCATTAGTTGTACTGGAGAGACGACTGCCTGCTAAAAAAACTGCTGCTTCGCTCGTGAGTGCAATATTTCCTCCCCCACCCGATAGCAAGCCGCCGGAAGAGTTAATATTCCTCGTAGCAATGTTCCCCTGAGCATCAAGAGTGATCGCCCCTCCCTTACTGCTATCCGAGCTAGAATCAAGAGTGCCAGCAGTAGTGTCAATAGCACCATTGCGACTAATCAGACTAATATTTCCACCATCCTCCGAAAAGGAAAATGAGTCGGGCGATCCTGTAGCTATATTACCTGTAGCGATATTACTCCTGGCATCAAGAGCGATCGCTCCTCCCTTGCCATCAGAAGAACTGGAGTCTAAAGTGCCTGCGGTGCTATCAATTGAGCTATTGCGACTAATCAGACTAATCCTGCCGCTATCTCCTAAGATCCCATCCGAAGAAGCGTTAACGATCGCTGTAGCGATTCTGCCATTTGACTCAAGAGCGATCGCTCCTCCTTGACCGCCAGAAGAACTGGAGTCTAAAGTGCCAGCAGTAGTGTTAATAGCACCATTACGACTAATCAGACTAATCTTGCCGCTATCTCCAAAGATTCCGTCAGAAGAAGCGTTAATGTTAGCCGTAGTGATGCTGTTATCAGACTCAAGAACAATCGCTCCTCCTTGACCATTACTAGAACTCGAATTGAGAGTACCAGCAGTAGTATCAATTGCGCCGTTACGACTAATCAGATTAATTACGCCACTATTTTCTAAAATCCCGTCAGAAGAAGCATTAATGTTAGCTGTAGCGATACTGCCATTAGACTCAAGAACAATCGCTCCTCCGTTTCCATCAAAAGAACTAGAGTCTAAAGTACCTGCGGTGCTATCAATTGAACCGTTGCGACTGATGAGACTAATTGCTCCACCATCTTCTGTTAGAGAAAAAGAAGATGAATCGAGATTTCCTGTAGCAATATTATTCTTAGCCACAAGAGCGATCGCGCCTCCGTTTCCATCAAAAGAACTAGAGTCTAAAGTGCCTGCGGTGGTATCAATTGAGCCATTGCGACTGATGAGGCTAATTTTTCCACCATCCTCTCGAAAGGAAGATGATTCAATATCTCCCGTAATAATGTTATTATTTGCGATCGCGTTGCCGAGCGAGCAGTCATCTCCCGCACTCGTATATCCCCCAATACTGCTGTAACTGCGATCTGACCTGTTAGTGCTTCTAGTTGTCCGGTGCTGGTAACTGTGCCGCCAGATAAGCTCAAATCTCCTCCTACTGACAGATTTCCTGCATTAATAATGGATTCTGGCTGCTGCGTTCCGTATTGCAAACCAATGGGAACATTAACGCTTAATAATGGTGGTGCTTGAGGATTAGTGGCACTAAATTTGTTGCCATTGGGGAAAGTGAGATGACTTGCCGTACTTACTACAAAAGAACCTTGCACATCTAGACGAGCATTTTGTCCGAAAATAATGCCATTGGGATTAATCAAGAACAGATTAGCATTTCCCAACACGCCTAATGTTCCCAAAATGTTTGAGCGATTAGTCCCCGTCACGCGAGTCAGGATATTTGCAACGCCAGCAGGATTAGTAAAATAAGCTCCTCGTCCTTCATTAATGTTGAATTCCCGAAAACTGTGGAAGAGATTAATTCCTCGTCTTGCGCCACCGGAGATGCGATCGCTCGGTATCCCATTAATATTTACATTGGGTTGAACAATAGACCTTTGAGAACCCAAAGTGCGATCCGGTTCAATGTTGCTCTGGGCCAAGGTACAATTGACCTCGGCGACCACAAGTATCCCACTAACGAGCAATCCACTAACGAATTTTAATTGATAAGTGCGATCCCGTTGAGTCATCTGGTCAGTTTACCTTTTCTAAAAATCTCTCTTATGAAAGTCTTACAGCCATTCGATCCATAGGATAAAAAGAAAACTCTTGGGTAGCAGCAACAAAGTTACAAAGAGTTACAACAAGTAATGCAGCGATCGCAAAATATTAAGAACCTTGACACGAACTAGACGGAAGCCAAGGAATATGAGGCGTAACGGTAGGCGCTTGTGCGGTTAGGGTAACTTTACCATCAGAACCGACTACCCATCCTTGCGCTTCTATTATGCGGTTATCATCTCGCGAATGCTTATTCTCTTCGGCTTGAGACACAACGCTTGTATTTCTACTTTCTGATTCGGTTGCAGTTACCCAACCTATTCCCGTCGCATCAGTTCCGATGGCTTCAGAAGCTGACGGTGGTAAACCGCCTCGTCCAGTAATGACAAACTCGCTCTGTTGACCCTCGCTAGGAGTACAAGCTTGTACGACTTCAGGCTCGACGGTTAAAGTTGGTAAGTTAACCACTCGACGGCTGGGGTCGGTGTCGGGTGCGTCGATTTGTACAGTTCCTGCTAATCCAAACTCAGAACTCGCCGTAATATCGCTTAAAGAAGTCAGAATCTCTCGAAATTCGATGCCAAAAATGCCTTGAGCAGTTATATTAACTTCACCACCATCACCTCTAACAGCATTAGCCGTAATATCGCTATTTTCTATTGGAACTGCAAAAATAAATTTAGCCGTTATGTCGATATTGCCGCCCTTCCCCCGTGCATCTGCCGTTCTTGCCGTTCCTGCTGTAGCTGATATTCGACTGTTATTACGCAATAGCAATAAATCCTGTACGTCTAAGTCAATGTTACCGCCGTTAGTACTGGCGGTTTCAGCAGAGATAATACCGCGATCGCTACTTAAAGAGTTGGTCTTAATATTAATACTGCCACCTGGTTGAGTTGCCCGATTATCTACATTAGTTCTCCGCTCTTCGACAGTAATATCTCCATTATTGGTTAAGGAGAGCGATCGCGTTTTAATATCGATACTACCTGCATTTTCGGTTGCGGTTTCGGTACTTTGACTGGATATCAATGCCCCATCGCGGATGCTTAAATTTCCCGTCACAATGCTTATATTCCCCGCATTGCCATTATTTCTAGTTTCAGCAAACAAACCGCTCCTTCCATCTGCCGAGCTTCCAATGAGTTCTATCGAGTCAGCATTAACGATTAATTTTCCGCCCGCTCCTCGTCCACTGGTACTAGATGATACCAATGCCCCTTCGCGGACGCTTAAATTTCCTGTATCAATGCTTATATTCCCCGCATTGCCATTATTTCTAGTTTCAGCAAACAAACCGCTTCTTCCATCTGCCGAGCTTCCAATGAGTTCTATCGAGTCGGCTTTAACGTTTATATTTCCTCCGCTCGCTCTTTCTTCTTGTCCAAGTGTACTCGATGAGACTTGTGCCCCATTGCGGACGATTAAATTTCCCGTCTCAATGCTTATATTCCCTCCATCGCCAAGATTTTCACTTTGAGCAAACAAGCCGCTTCTTCCCTGTGTCGAGCTTCCAATGAGTTCTATTGAGTCGGCTTTAACGGTTAAATTCCCACCTGCCCCTTGCCCATTAGTACCCGATGAGACTTGCGCTCCATCGCTGACGATTAAACTTCCCGTCTCAATCCTTAAATTTCCCGCCTTGCCAAAATCTTCACTTTGAGCAAACAAGCCGCTCCTTCCCTGTGTCGAGCTTCCAATAAGTTCTATTGAGTCGGCTTTAACGGTTAAATTTCCTCCCGCTCCTGCTCCACTGGTACCAGATGAGACTTGTGCCCCATTGCGGACAATTAAATTTCCCGTCTCAATCCTTAAATTTCCCCCATCGCCATTATTTCCAGTTTGAGTAAACAAGCTGCTAATACTTCCATTTGCCGGGTTTCCAATCAGTTGTATCGAGTCGGTGGCATGAACGGTTATATTCCCGCCTGCTCCTTGCCCACTAGTAATAGATGAGATTTGTGCCCCATCGCGAACGCTTAAATTTCCCGTCTCAATCTTTATATTCCCTACCTTGCCATTATTTCCAGTTTGAGTAAACAAGCTGCTACGAAACTGATTATTTGTCGAGATTCCAATCAGTTGTATCGAGTCGGCGGCATTAACGGTTAAATTCCCGCCTGCTCCTTGCCCACTGGTACTTGATGAGACTTGTGCGCCATTGCTGATGGTTAACTTGCCCGTTTCAAGGCTTATATTCCCTGCCTTGCCAAGATTTCCAGTTTGAGTAAACAAGCTGCTGATTTTTCCATCTGTCGAGCTTCCAATGAGTTGTATCGAGTTGGCGGCATTAACGGTTAAATTCCCACCCGCTCCTCCTGCTCCTTGACCAAAGGTATTAGTTTCTACTTGCGCTCCATCGCGGACAATTAAATTTCCCGTCTCAATGCTTATATCCCCCCCATCGCCATTATTTCCAGTGTCAGCAAACAAACCACTACTCAACTTACCATTGCCGAGATTCCAATCAGTTGTATCGAGTCGGCAGCATTAACGGTTAAATTCCCACCCGCTCCTCCTGCTCCACTGGTACTAGATAATACTCGTGCCCCATCGCGGACGATTAAATTTCCCGTCTCAATGCTTATATTTCCGCCTGCTCCTGCTCCACTAGTCCCAGATGATACTTGTGACCCATTAGTCAGGGAAAGATTTCGCGTGTTAATAATAATGTCTCCAGCATTACCCACTCCTCCCGGATTAACTAAATTATTGATAAAGCTAGAGGCGCGATCGCCCTGAATTATTACATTTTCTGTTGCTTGAATGGTTATATCGCCAGCTTGCGATCCGCGAAGCGCTTCCGTTGGCGACAGCCTGCCGTTAGGCATAGGAAATCGCGCTGAGTCTAACCCTTGTCTTATTCCGGCTCGAAGTCCGCTTCCTTCGGATAGTTCGAGGTTACGAGCATTTATCGCAATACTCCCGCCACCTCCAGCAGTTACATCAACCAAGGCATTATTAGTCAGCGATACATCGGCTCGCGCTACATTATTAGGAAAGCTCAAACTAAAATTATTGTCTTCTATATTCAGCCCTACCGTTCCTGTTTCTGTTACGCCACCCAACTCCACTCGACCGCCGAAAGCCTGAAGAAATCCGCGATCGAGGCTTACATTTCCACCCAACAATAATAAATTTTGACCGTCAAAAACCCTTAAACCTTCAACTGAGTTAACGGTAAGGCTTGGTTGTTGGGTGGCAATTTGATTGAACAGAAAAGCCGAAGGATTAACTGTTAATAATGTAGGTGCATTTGGCTCTGTTGCGCTGAAAAACCGCGATCGCCAAATTGAACCGCATTAGCTGTTGTCGCGACAAATGAACCTTTCACGTCTAAGCTAGCATTTTGTCCAAAAATAATGCCATTGGGATTAATCAAAAACAAATTAGCATTTCCCAACACCCCTAGCGTTCCCAAAATGTTTGAGTGATTAGTTCCTGTCACTCGACTAAGAATATTCTCAACCCCCGACGGATTAGTAAAATAAGCTCCTCGTCCTTCATCGATATTAAATTCTCGAAAACTGTGGAAGAGATTAATTCCTCGCCTTGCGCCACCGGAGATACGATCGCTCGGTATTCCATTAAGAATTACATTGGGTTGAACAATAGACCTTTGAGAACCCAAAGTACGATCCGGTTCAATGTTACTCTGGGCCAAGGCAAAATTGACCTCTACGACCACAAGTATCCCACTAACGAGCAATCCACTAACGAATTTTAATTGAGCGGTGCGATCCCGTTGAGTCATCTGGTCAGTTTACCTTTTCTAAAAATCTCTCTTATGAAAGTCTTACAGCCATTCGATCCATAGGATAAAAAAGAAAACTCTTGGGTAGCAGCAAAACAGTTACAAAGAGTTACAACAAG
>JAAUUT010000068.1 GCA_012031035.1 Candidatus Altimarinota bacterium
ATCTCAACCAACCAAGACTAACAGCACAGAGATTTATCCCCAACCCGTTTAGCAACGATGCGGGGTCGCGCTTATATCGAACCGGAGATAAGGCAAGATATCTAAGCGATGGAAATATCGAGTTTCTTGGTCGTATTGACCATCAAGTAAAAGTCAGAGGATTTCGCATTGAATTAGGAGAAATTGAAGCGGTATTAAACCAACATCCAGAAGTCAAAGAATGTGTTGTTATTAACCGAGAAGATGTACCAGGGAAAAACCAATTGATTGCTTATATCGTTTATAAGCAAGAAAAAGTAGTAACCGTGACTGAGTTGCGACACTTTTTAGAGGAAAAGCTGCCTTTATATTTAGTACCAACAAACTTTGTCACTATAGACGCTATGCCTCTCTCTCCTAATGGAAAAATAGATAGGCGATCGCTTCCCGTTCCCAACAATCTTCGACCCGAATTAGAAGTAAATTATGTAATTCCACAAACAGAAGTGCAACAAGCTATTGCTGATGTTTGGCAAAAAGTTCTTGCTCTAGAAAAAGTAGGTATTCACGACAACTTTTTTGAAATAGGCGGACATTCATTGCTTCTAATTCAAGTAAATAGCAAACTGTGTCAATTATTTAATATCGAGCTATCAATAGTGGAGATGTTTAGATATCCAACCATAAGTTCTTTATCAGAATATTTAAATAATATCGCTCCCAGTCAATCTTCATTGGCCGATGATAAGTTGCAAAATGAAAAGTTAAAGGCTGGTAAAACTAAACAAAAAAAACGCAGGCAAAAAGTTCAGTCAATTTAAGGTGAAATCAATAAGACAGTTAACAAAAAATAGAGGAAATGGAAATTAAAACTGTTGGTGTTATTGGCGCTGGTGTAATGGGGATTGGAGTATCCCAAAATCTCGCTCAAACTGGTCATCAAGTAATTCTTTTAGATGTATCGGACGAAATATTAGAGCGTGCCAAACAGGAAATTAGGAACAACATTCGCTTTCAGAATTTTTTCAATAAGCAAAATCAATCGGATAGTAACAACATCCTAGACCGTATTAATTTTTCTACGGATTATTCTGTGTTGAGCAAAGCAGAGTTTATCGTTGAAAATGCTACAGAAAAATGGAACATCAAAAAAAATATTTACGAAAAAATCGATCTAATTTGTCCCAAAGAATCAGTTTTTGCCGCTAATACATCGGCTATTTCCATTACTCGTATTGCTTCAGTAACTAAACGCCCTTCTCAAGTTCTTGGCATCCATTTTATGAATCCCGTACCCATGAAGCCAATGGTAGAAATGATTCGTGGATATCATACTTCTGATGAAGCGATCGCAATAGCAAAAAAATTATTAGCTCAAATGGGTAAAGAATGTATTTTAGTTAATGATTCACCAGGGTTTGTTTCTAATCGCGTGTTAATGTTAACCATTAATGAAGCTATTTTTTTATTACAAGAACAAGTAGCTTCAGCAACAGAAGTAGATCGAATTTTCAAAAGCTGTTTTGGTCATAAAATGGGGCCGTTAGAGACAGCCGATTTAATTGGTTTAGATACAATTCTTTTTTCCATTGAAGTTTTATATGAAAGCTTCAATGATAGTAAATATAGACCTTGCTCGTTGCTAAAAAAAATGGTGGATGCAGGTTTATATGGTCGTAAGAGCGGACAAGGTTTCTACAGTTATAGCTAAATAGCAGAGGAATAAATATGCAAGAGACTAAAGTGAAGATAAAGCAGTTTTTAGCACAGTTTTTCGGAGAGCATAATCTACAAGATGATGAAGATATATTCGCTCTTGGGTTTGTTAATTCTATGTTTGCCATGCAACTAGTTTTATTTATAGAAAAAGAGTTTCAAGTCACAATTGAAAATGAAGATTTAGATTTTGAAAATTTTAAAACGATAAATGCTATTGTCAATTTGCTAGAACGCAAAACAACATTTGTTGGAGCTTAAAATAAAATGAAAATAGAATTAACTCCACAACAAAAAGAAGCTAAATCGGAATTTAGAACTTTTGTCGATCGCGAAATTATTCCTCTTGCCGATCGATGCGATCGCGAAGAAAAAACTCCCCCAGAATTGATTAAAAAACTAGCTCAAAAAGGCTATTTGGGTGCTGTATTGCCTAAAGAAATTGGCGGTAGAGGAATGGATGCGATCGCCTACGGTATTTTAAATGAGGAAATGGGACGAGGATGTTCTTCGTTACGAAGTTTATTAACCGTTCATAATATGGTGACTCATGCTATTTTTAAATGGGGTAGTAAGCATCAAAAAGAGTATTGGTTGCCTAAGTTAGCTTCTGGTGAAAAGATTGCTGCTTTTGCTTTGAGCGAACCTAATGTAGGTAGCGATGCTAAAAGTGTAGAAACCACAGCAACAATTTCGGGTAATTCATATATTTTAAACGGACAAAAAACATGGATTACTTATGGACAAATTGCTGATGTTTTTTTAGTATTTGCTCGATGCGAAGAAAAACCTTCTGCTTTTTTAGTTGAAAAAGGTAGTTCAGGTCTTTCAATTGTGCCGATTTTCGGTATGCTTGGTGTCAAAGCTTCAATGTTAGCAGAACTTCATTTTAATAACTGTTTTATTCCCCAAGAAAATCTTGTGTGCAGACAAGGTTTTGGATTTTCTCATGTCGCTTCTTCTGCACTCGATTATGGAAGATATAGTGTCGCTTGGGGTTGTTTAGGGATAGCACAAGCTTGTTTAGAAGCTTGCATTCAATACACTAGCGAAAGAAAACAATTCGATCTTTATCTTAAAGAGCATCAATTAATCAAACAAATGATATCGGATGCGATCGCGAATATTAAAGCAGCAAGATTGCTCTGTTATCAAGCTGGTTATCTAAAAGATATTGGCGATCCTCAATCAATTGTGGAAACATCTATTGCTAAGTATTTCGCTTCTGTGATGGCGACAAAAGTAGCAAATGATGCCGTACAGATTCATGGGGGAAATGGTTGTAGTAGCGAATATTCCGTTCAAAGATATTGGCGCGATTCAAAAATAATGGAAATTATTGAAGGGAGTACACAAATTCAACAAATTACTATTGCAGAATCAGGTTATCAAGAATATATTTTATCGACTCAATCTTCTACAAAGCCTCAAGAATTAATGGCAAGGATGTAAACAAATGGTTTCTATACAATCTGAGCAAAATAGATATAAATACAGAGAGCAAAAAACCATTAAATGTGTCGTTTGGGATTTAGATAATACTATCTGGAATGGTGTTTTATTAGAGGGCGATCGCGTTTCTGTACGTCCTTCTGTAGTAGACATTATTCAAACTTTAGATAGTCGAGGGATTCTACAATCTATTGCTAGTAAAAACGAACATAATAAGGCAACAGCAAAACTTCAAGAGTTTGGATTAGTAGAATATTTTTTGTATCCTCAAATCGATTGGAACTCTAAAGTTTCTTCAATTCAAGAGATTGCTAAATCACTAAACATTGGTATTGACACAATCGCCTTTATCGACGACCAGTTATTTGAACTCGAAGAAGTTGCTTTTTCTTTACCTGAAGTGCTTTGTATTAATGCAATAGAATTAGAGCGAGTTCTAGAGCTACCAGAAATGAACCCTCGTTTTATTACAGAGGATTCACAAAAAGAAGATTAATGTATATTAGCGATCGCGATCGCAATAAAGTTGAATCAGAATTTACTGGAACTAAAGAAGAGTTTTTAGCTACCCTCAATATGCATTTTACTATCTCTTCTGCCCAAGAAGAAGACTTACAACGAGCAGAAGAATTGACGGTAAGAACCAATCAATTAAATACTACTGGTTATACTTATTCTTATAACGAACTTAACCAATTAAGACTATCCGAAAATCACAAGCTATTAATTGCTAGTTTAGATGATAAGTATGGAAGTTACGGAAAAATTGGCTTAGCTGTTATCGAATGCTCGAAAAATATTTGGACAATTAAACTTTTGCTGATGTCTTGTCGCGTTATGTCTAGAGGTGTCGGTACAGTAATGCTCAACTATATTATTGAATTAGCTAAAAATAATAATATTCGTCTTTGTGCCGAATTTGTTAGCAACGATCGCAACCGCATGATGTATATTGCCTATAAATTTGCTGGCTTTCAAGAAATCGATCGAAAAGGCGATTTAGCAATTCTAGAAAATAAATCGATGAGGATTCAACCCTGTCCAGATTATATAAAGTTACAAATCAATAATTAATTTACTTAATAATACCAATTTAAAAAATGAATATAACAAATGAAACTATCGAACCGTTATTAGCTTGACATTTTTATTTTTTTTATCCAAAACTAAAATCCAAAATCCAAAATCCAAAATCTAAAATCTAAAATCTAAAATCTAAAATCCAAAATCTAAAATCTAAAATCCAAAATCGTATAATTTATGACAGATACACAAAACAACGAGCTAGAAATTGCCATTATTGGAATGAGTGGGCGTTTTCCTGGCGCAAAAAATATAGATGAATTCTGGAATAACTTACAAAAAGGTATAGAATCAATTTCCATCTTTACTGATGAAGAATTAGCTGATTCAGTAAAAGACAAAAAGCTGCTAAGCGAGCCTAATTTTGTCAAAGCTAAAGGCATATTAGACGACGTAGAACTTTTTGATGCGTCCTTCTTTGGTTTTAACCCTAGAGAAGCTGAGATTACCGATCCACAGCATCGACTATTTTTAGAATGTGCTTGGGAAGCATTAGAAAATGCAGGCTATGACTCTCAACAATATCAAGGCTCGATTGGTGTTTATGGTGGTAGTAGTTTAAACAGCTATTTTCTCAATAATGTATCTCCAAATTTAGAACTTCTTAATTCTATCGACGGTCATCAACTTACGATCGCAAGTGATAAAGATTTTCTGACAACACGCATCTCTTACAAACTAAATTTAGAAGGGCCGAGTTACACCGTTCAAACTGCCTGTTCGACTTCATTAGTTGCCGTCCATTTAGCTTGTCAAAGCTTACTAAATGGAGAATGCGACATGGCTTTAGCTGGCGGAGTTTCTGTTGATTCGCCACGAAAATCTGGCTATCTTTATCAAGAGGGAGACGTTAGTTCGCCAGATGGACATTGCCGTGCTTTTGATGCTAAAGCACGGGGAACTGGAAGCGGCGAAGGCGTTGGTATTGTCGTTTTGAAGAGATTGGAAGATGCGATCGCGGATGGAGATTTTATATATGCTGTTATCAAGGGTTCGGCTATTAACAACGATGGCTCCTTTAAAGTTAGCTATACGGCACCTCGCATAGATAGTCAAGCTAAAGTCATTAGGATGGCTCAAGTTGTCGCTGAAGTCGAACCGGAAACGATTAATTATGTTGAAACTCATGGAAGCGGGACGGTACTAGGAGATCCTATTGAAATCGCCGCTTTAACTCAAGCTTTTCGCACCGACACTAATAAGAAAGGCTTTTGTGCAATTGGTTCGGTAAAAACGAATATCGGTCATTTGGATGCAGCAGCAGGAATAGCCGGATTAATTAAAACCGTTCTTGCTCTTAAAAATCAACAGATTCCCCCCAGTTTGCATTTTGAGCAACCTAACCCCAAGATTGACTTTGCCAATAGTCCATTCTACGTCAACACTAAACTATCCAAATGGAATGTTAATGGCACACCTCGTCGTGCGGGAGTAAGTTCTTTTGGCATTGGGGGAACTAATGCTCATGTCATTCTCGAAGAACCCCCTACACAAGAATCTTCAAATCAATCTCGTCCTTGGCACCTGTTAACTTTATCTGCCAAAACCGACTCAGCTTTAGAGAAAGCTACCAATAAGTTAATCGAACATCTTAAACAGCATCCCGACCAAAACATAGCCGATGTTGCTTACACTCTTGGGGTCGGTCGTCGAGCGTTTGAGCATCGGCGAATGGTTGTTTGTCAAAATAGAGAAGATGGAATTAATGCACTTATTGACCCAAAACGAGTATTAACTAATTTTCAAGAACCCAGTAATCGACCTGTAGCTTTCATGTTTACTGGTTTGGGAACTCAATATGTCAACATGGGTAGGGAACTTTATCAAACTGAGCCAGTATTCCGCGAACAAGTAGACTTATGTTGCGATATTCTATCGCCATTGCTCGATCGCGATCTTAGAGACATAATATACCCCAACAGGCATCAAACCCCCTCACCCAACTCGACAGCAACTCAATCTGGGTTAGATTTGCGTAAAATGCTCTCTCGCGAAGAAAAACCAGCAGACGAAGCCACTCAAAAACTCAATCAAACTTATCTGACCCAACCAGCAGTCTTTGTCATCGAGTATGCCTTAGCTCAGTTGTTGATGGCTTGGGGAATTCGTCCCGTAGCCATGATTGGTTACAGTATCGGTGAATATGTGGCAGCTTGTGTATCTGGGGTTTTGTCTTTAGAAGATGCTTTGACTCTGGTCGCCAAAAGAGCGCAAATGATTCAGGAATTGCCCCCAGGAGCGATGCTAGCCGTTCCTCTTTCCGAAGAACAAGTGCGTCCCTATTTAGACGAGAATCTCTCGCTATCGGCGATTAATGGCTCATCTATGTGTGTAGTCGCCGGGACGATTGAATCCGTAACTGAATTAGAACAAAAACTAAGTCAACAAGGATTGGCAGTTCGACGAATTGAGACATCTCATGCCTTCCATTCTCAGATGATGAATGCGATCGCGCAACCCTTCACCGAACTTGTTAAAACCGTTAAGCTTCAACCTCCTAAGATTCCTTATTTATCTAACGTTACGGGAACTTGGATTACAGCCGAGCAAGCGACTAATCCTACTTACTGGACTCACCATCTTTGTCAAACAGTGCGTTTTGCCGATGGAGTTCAACAGTTGTGGCAGAAACATCAACCAATTATGTTAGAAATTGGTGCAGGACAGACATTAGGGAGTTTGGCTCAACAGTGTTTAGAAAAGGTTTCGTTAGCGGATAAGATTGTCTTACCTTCACTGAAGTATTCTTACGATCGCCAATCGGATATACGTTTTCTGCTTAACAGTTTAGGTCAATTATGGCTTTTAGGAGTTGAGATCGATTGGTCGAAATTTTACGAAAATGAGCGTCGTCATCGTCTTCCTTTACCAACTTATCCTTTTGAGAGACAGCGTTATTGGCTCGATCCTCGTCAACCAGAACAAATTTCGGCTACACAAAAAGTCTCTTTAGAAAGAAAACCAGATATAGCAGATTGGTTTTACGTTCCAATTTGGAAACAATCTGTACTTCCTCCTCGTTTAAAATCTGGTGAGTTAAACAAACAAAAATCTTGCTGGTTAGTATTTGTTGATGAATGTGGAATTGCTTCTGAGATAGCAACGAAACTAGAAAAAGAAAATCAAGATGTCATAATCGTAAAAACTGGAGAAAAATTTAGTCAAGTTAGCGATCGCGAATACACCATTAATGTTCGCGCAGAAAAAGACTATTACGCTCTTATTGAAACTCTCCAGACTAAAGATAAAATACCCGATGCGATCGTTCATGGCTGGAGTATCTCATCGCACGACAATATCAAGTCAGGAGTTGAGTTATTTGAGGAAATTCAACCTTTAGGTTTCTATAGTCTACTCTTTCTTAGCAAAGCACTAGATCGCCAACTTATCGCCAAACCGATAGATATCAGAGTTTTATCTAATGGTATGTACAGGGTAGAAAGTGGGGATATCTTAACGCCAGAAAAGACAACTTTATTGGGACTATGCAAAGTTATTCCTCAAGAATATAGCAATCTTACTTGTCAGAGTATCGATCTGGTTTTACCCTGCGAAGATTTGTCGAAAGATCGATTAATAGATAGGCTTATGGCTGAGTTAAGCGAAGAATCATCCGACTTAGCGATCGCTTATCGTGGCAATAATCGATGGGTACAAACTTTTGAGCCAATAAAGTTAGAGAAACCCGTTCAAATTCCGACAAAGTTACGAGAAAATGGCGTTTATTTAATTACAGGTGGATTGGGAAATATTGCCTTAATATTTGCCAAATACCTCGCCGAAAGCGTGCAAGCAAAACTAGTCTTAACGAGTCGTTCGGGATTGCCAGAAAAAGAAGAGTGGGATAGATGGTTGGCAGAACACGACAATCGCGATCGCGTTAGTAATAGAATTAGAAAAGTTAAAGAATTAGAAGTATTAGGCTCTGAAGTTTTAGTTATTAAAGCTGATGTTGCTAGCGAACTAGAAATGCAACAAGCGATCGCGCAAGCTGAAAAAACATTCGGGCAAATTCATGGCGTAATTCATACAGCAACAAATGCAGGAGAATTTTATAAAACCATTCCAGAGACGGGTTATCTTGAATGCGATCGGGAGTTTCAACCTAAAATATATGGGACTTATACTTTAGCCAAAGTTTTACAAGATAAAGAACTTGATTATTGTTTGCTCATCTCCTCTATTGCTTCTATTTTAGGAGGAGTAGCAGTTGCTGCTTATACCGCAGTCAATATTTTTGTAGATGCTTTTGCTGACAAAAAAAATCAGCGCGATCGCGTTAATTGGCTTAGTATTAATTGGTTTCATGCTGAAGCAGAAGATGGAAATGAAGAAATATTTCAACAGGAAACAGCAGAAGCTTTTCAACGTATATTATCGAACAATTCAATCTCTCAAACTGCACTTTGGCGCAGCGATTTAAATACAGCTATTAATAAATGGATTAAACGAGAATCGAATTTATCGTCAAAAAACGTACCAATTCAAACAGTAAAACCCGTACTTTATCCCCGTTCCAATCTAAAAAATGCTTACGTCGCACCTAATAATGAAGCTGAAAGTAAAATTGCTCGACGCTATCAAGAATTGTTAGGAATAGAACGAGTAGGCATTCACGATAACTTCTTCGATCTCGGTGGAAATTCTTTAATAGGAACTCAGTTAGTTGCTCAACTTCGTCAAGATTTTCAAATACAAATTCCTCTACTGTCTATCTTAGAAGCTCCTACTGTAGAAGAATTAGCCTTAGTTATTGAAGAAAGAATTATAGAAAAATTAGAACAATTAACCGAAGAAGAAGCCAATCTTGCTTTCAAATAAAAAATATCAGCTATTAATTTAGCATCTCTGGAGTCAAGGAATAATGCCCTTAAGTAAAGAAGAATTACTCAAAAGAAAATCGACGCTTTCGCCTGCCAAACAAGCACTACTAGCAAAGCAATTGCAGGGTGAAAATGAATCTAATTTTCAATTAAACTTACTAGAAGAACAGCTACTAACAATAGTTCCTAACTTACAAGACCGATACGAACCATTTCCACTAACCGACGTTCAACAAGCTTATTGGATAGGTCGCGATGGTGCATTTGAGTTGGGAAATGTGGCGACTCATGGCTATACAGAAATTGACTTTGTAGACTTAGAATTAGAAAGATTTGAACGAGCTTGGCAGAAACTAATTGAACGTCATGATATGCTGCGAGTAATCGTACAATCTGACGGACAACAGCGAATTTTAAAACAAGTACCTCAATACAAGATAGAGGTTATTGATTTACGAGGAAAAGATTCAGAAATCGTTGCTTCTGAACTAGCTAAAATTCGCGAACAATTATCTCATGAAATACTTCCCGCCGACCAATGGCCTCTATTTAAAATTCAAGCGGCTCAATTAGATAATAATAAAACGAGAATTTTTATCAGTGTAGATATATTAATTGGGGACGACCAAAGCGAGGAACTTCTCAATCAAGAATTCGTTCAGTTGTGTCAAGATCCCAATCTTAAATTGCCTCCCATAGAATTATCTTTTCGAGATTATGTTTTGGCGGAAATTGAGTTAAGAAATTCAAAAATTTATCGCGATTCTTTAGAATATTGGCAAAAGCGTCTTCCTAATCTTCCACCCGCTCCCGAATTACCTCTACAAAAAAATCTTGCTGCTGTTGAATATCCTCATTTTGTCCGCCGTCAAGCAAAATTAGAAGCAACAATCTGGCAACGCCTTAAAGTTAAAGCCTCTCAAGCAAACATAACGCCTTCTGGATTATTGCTAGCGGCTTTCGCTGAAATTTTAACAATCTGGACTAAAAGCCGCCATTTTACCCTTAACTTGACCCTATTTAATCGTTTACCGCTACATCCTCAAGTAGATAGAATTGTAGGGTACTTTACTTCACTAACTCTACTAGAAATAAATAACTCAGGACAAGATTCGTTTATAAATCGCGCTAAACGAATTCAAAAACAATTTTGGGAGGATATGGATTGTCGTTATGTAAGCGGCGTACGAGTTTTACGAGAATTAGCTCGCGCTCAAAATCGCCTTTCGGACACGCTTATGCCAGTGGTTTTTACTAGCACTTTGCTCAACAATACTTCAAGCGATAGTTCGGCGAGTCTCCCTGAATCATCAGAAGATACCTTAGAAACCTATAGTATCAGCCAAACCCCGCAGGTTTATTTAGACCATCAAATTTCTGAGAGTAAAGGCGCTCTAGATTTTAATTGGGATGCAGTAGAAGAACTTTTTCCCGCCGGACTTTTGGATGATATGTTTGCTGCTTACTGCGATTTTCTAGAACGTTTGGCAAATGAAGATGAAATTTGGCAAGCAACAACGCGACAATTACTCCCTCCTGCACAAGTAAAACAACTAGCAGAAATAAATTCTACTGAAGCAACACTAGATAAAGGGGAATTACTTCATAGCTTGTTTTTCGATCGCGTAGCTTTACAACCCAATCAAGCAGCTATAATTACGAGCGATCGCACTATAACCTATCAAGAATTATGCGATAGGGCTAACCAATTAGGACAACAACTACGGCAATTAGGAGCAAAACCCAACCAATTAGTAGGAGTTGTCATGGAGAAAGGATGGGAGCAAGTTGTAGCTGTATTAGCAATTCTAGCTGCTGGTGCTGCTTATGTTCCTATCGATCCCGAACTTCCTCAAGAGCGTAGATGGCATTTAATAGAACAAGGAAACGTTCAATGGGTACTGACGCAATCTTGGCTAAACACGTCTTTAGAATGGTCAGATGGCTTAGTCCGTTTATGTGTCGATACTCAAGAAATTTCTAATACTTCTACACTGCTAGAACCCGTTCAAAAGGCTGACGATTTAGCGTATGTCATTTACACTTCTGGCTCTACTGGCGTACCTAAAGGAGTCGCGATCGCTCATCAAGGAGCGGTTAATACTATTCTCGATATTAACAAACGTTTTGAGGTTGGGGATCGCGATCGCGTTTTAGCTATTTCCTCTCTCAGCTTCGACTTGTCGGTTTATGACATCTTTGGAACCCTGGCGGTGGGAGGAACTATCGTCATCCCAGAGGCCTCTGCTAACCATTCCCCCGAACATTGGGTAAAACTAATCGCTCAACATCGAGTCACCGTCTGGAATTCTGTGCCAGCACTGATGCAGATGTTGGTGGATTATGCAAAGGATAGAACCAATGTTGCACTAAACTCGCTGCGTTTGGCGTTACTCAGTGGAGATTGGATTCCTTTAACCTTACCCAATGTAATCCGAACTTTAACCGAGGAAATACAAATTATTAGTTTAGGAGGAGCGACAGAAGCCTCTATTTGGTCGATTGCTTATCCCATTACATCAGTCGATTCTAGTTGGAAGAGTATTCCTTACGGAAAACCATTGACAAATCAACGTTTTTATGTTTTCGATGAAATGTTAGAACCTTGTCCTATCTGGGTTGAGGGAACGCTGTATATCGGCGGAATTGGACTTGCTAAAGGTTACTGGCAAGACGAAGATAAAACGAATTCTAGTTTTATTATTCATCCTGTTACAGGAGAACGATTATATTATACGGGCGATCGCGGTCGTTATTTACCAGATGGTAACATTGAGTTTCTTGGTAGGGAAGATTTACAAGTAAAAATTCGAGGTTATCGAATTGAATTAGGAGAAATTGAGGCAGCCTTAGAACAACACCCAGATTTAAAGACGGCTATCGTAACAACGGTTGGAGAACAAAGCGAGCGCAAAACCCTTGCTGCTTATATTGTACCTAAGAGCGATCGCGTCCCAGATCGCGACGAGTTACAAAAATTTTTGAGTACAAAGTTACCCAGATATGCGATCCCGTCAAGTTTTATTAAGATGGACAACTTACCATTATCATCAAATGGTAAAGTAGACCGTCGAATGTTACCCATACCTGAAATAGATGAATCTAAATTAGAAATATCCTTTGTAGAGCCGCGCGATTCTACAGAAAAAACCCTAGCCGAGATCTGGACTGAATTACTCAAGATTGAAAAAATAGGAATATACGACAATTTTTTCTTCGATTTAAGAGGAGATTCTTTGCTAGCAACGCAAGCTGTATCTCGCATCCGAGAGGCTTTTCGGATAGACTTATCCTTGCGTCATTTCTTTGAAACGCCCACAGTTGCAGAATTGGCTGTTACTATCGTTGATAAAATAGCAGAAAACAGCGATCGCGAACTAATCGAGCGAGCCTTAGCAGAGTTAGAGCAACTCTCAGAAGAAGAAATTCAGCAAGGTCTTACATCATAACTCACCTAAATTTCGTGCAAAATTTGCACGCTATAAGTTGTCCTCCCTCCTTTGCAAGGGGGGAGCCGGAGGGGGGTCAGAGAATGAACACTTGCTCTAAAAACAACACCAATGAAAACATTACCCAAAAACCCAATGAATGAAATTGCTCCCGCTCTTTTAGAGGGTTGGATGCGAGATTATTACTTCAATACCGAAATTGATATCGGTAGTAGTGGCGTGGAAAACTTTTCACTCGCCGAGCTTTTTCAACTCACTAATCTTACCCAAGAAGAACTAAATAGCGTAGTCTTCCACGATAGCTCAAGTCTGGGAAGTTTGGAGTTACGTCAAGCCATTGCCGAGCGTTGGGGAAATGGAGATCCAGAACAAGTCATGGTAACGCATGGATCGAGCGAAGCCAATTTCTTAATTATGAATGGACTGCTGAATGCTGGCGATGAAGTAGTTGTTTTAGATCCTTGCTACCAACAACTTTATTCTATTGCGGAATCGATAGGATGCCAGTTAAAGCGTTGGCAACTTCGTTTCGAGCAGAATTTTGCTCCCGATATTGAGGAAGCCAAAAGCTTAATTAATTCGCGCACTCGAATGGTAATTGTCAATTTTCCTCACAATCCTACTGGTGCATCGCTAACTAGGAAAGAACAAGACGCGCTCATCGACGCGGTAGCCAAAGTAGGAGCTTATCTTGTCTGGGATGCCGCCTTTGCCGATATCGTCTATAACGGTTCTCCACTTCCTAATCCTAATTTACGTTACGATCGCGCTATATCCATGGGAACTTTTTCCAAATGCTATGGGTTGCCAGGATTGAGATTTGGATGGTGTTTTGCCTCCCCAGAGGTGTTGGCGCGTTTTGTTCGTTTGCGCGACTATATGACGCTTCACCTTTCTCCCATGATTGAATTAATTGCTCGCAGAGTTGTAGAAAAAGCCGATAAACTTCTTAGTATTCGTTTGCAGCAAGCTCGTATCAACTTAGACATTGTATCTAAGTGGGTCGAGCAACATCAAGCGTTGGTGAAGTGGTCGCGTCCGCAAGGTGGCGTATGCACGTTTCTAGGTTTGCGAGGGATTTCAAATTCTGAATCTTTTTGTCATTATCTAGCTAACACTCATAAAGTCTTGCTCGTACCAGGTACTTGTTTTAACAATCCCAGTCATGTTAGATTAGGTTTCGGAGGAGCTACAACCGACCTCAATGAAGGTCTTAGTTGCTTGTCAAAAGCCTTACTTACCTCTAATCCGTTTAACGAGTAGTGCGAGCAGGACGCTCGCGAGCATCTTGCTTGTACTACTGGACTTTGTGGTTATTCATCCCCCGATTTGATATTACAAATCGTTCAAATGTTCGCTAGACGCTCGTTCTATATAGGCGCAAGCTAGCGCTCGATAACTGCAAATTTTTAGCAACTAATACAGTCTTTTGCTTAACTCAAATAAGTTTTAGAACCGACATAGCTGAGACCAAAGAAACAGCAGGGGAATCAACAAACAAAAATTTCAGGTAATTATCATGGAAAAAATAATTTTGTGCGATCGCGAAATTGACGAGATTAAGTCATTAGTTAACGAGATTAGCTTTCAATACTCTTCAGTAGAAGATGATAAGTTTCTAAAAGAGGCATCAATCATTGCTCACGAACTTCCGAAACGAATTCGCACATTTATTAACGATTTCAGATTATTAGAACCATCATCAGGGGTTTGTTTAATATCAGGCTACCCAATTTCAGATACAAAAATTGGCAAAACTCCTTCTCATTGGCAGCACAGACAAAAAATTTCTTCAGCTTTAGAAGAAGAAATTATTTTTATATTATTTAGTGCATTATTGGGGGACGTTATTGGTTGGGCGACTCAACAAGCGGGACATATCGTTCATGATGTTATTCCTATTAAAGGTCATGAATATGAACAACTCGGTAGCAGTAGTAAAGAGTTACTTTGGTGGCATAATGAAGATGCTTTTCATCCTTTCCGAGGCGATTATTTAGGGATGATGTGTTTGCGAAATCAAGAAAAAGCTGCTACTACTGTCGCTCCCGTAGATACAAGCTATTTAAAACCAGAAGAAATAGCAATTTTATTCGAGCCGCGCTTCACAATTCGTCCAGATGAATCGCATTTAGTAAAAAACCAATCCGATGGACAGAAAACACAAACTAACAGCGATAATTTACTCAGTTCGTCTTATCAAAAAATGAGCGCTATCGATAGCGAACCAGAAAAAATTTCTGTGTTTTATGGAGATCCTAAATGTCCATACGTTCGTATCGATCCCTATTTCATGGATATAGATAAGCTAAAAAAAGACGATGAAGCACTAAAAACTTTGAATAAATTAATTCAATCGATTGAGAGTAATTTAACCAATCTGGTTCTACAACCTGGAGATTTTTGCTTTATTGATAATTATAAAGCAGTTCATGGTAGGAAGCCATACGCAACCGTATATGACGGTCAACATCGCTGGCTTAAACGAATAATTATTACCAGAGATTTGAGAAAATCAAGAAGTGCTAGAAGTTCCTGTACGTCTCGAATCATTTACTAAATAAGAATAAGCGATCGATGAGTAGTCTGTCCGAACGTATTGCTAACCTTTCTCCTGAAAAACGCGAGCTTCTATTAAAGCGATTGGAGAAAAAGCAAGAAAATATTATCCCAAATACGATCGAGTGTCAAAAGCGGAATACCAATATTTTTCCTCTATCTTTTGCTCAAAACCGAATGTGGTTTTTGGATCGGATAGAACAAGAAAATTCTGCTTACAATATTTCTACGGCTCTACGTTTGACAGGCATACTCAATGTAACAATTTTAAAAAAATGTCTGGAAGAAATTGTTAGAAGGCACGAAATCTTACGAACCACTTTTGCTGTAGTCGAAGAAAAACCCGTACAAATTATTAACAGTTGTTTTGAGTTTCCCTTCGCGATCGCAGATTTACAATCTCTCCCAGAAGCGGCGAAACAAAAAGAGGTTTTATGGTTAGCAAAGGAGGAAACAAAGAAACCTTTTGATTTACAAAAAGATAAATTACTCCGCATCACTTTAATCAAAATATCATCTCAAGAAAATGTCGTGCTATTTACAATGCACCACATAGTTTCTGATGGTTGGTCGCTCGGAATTTTGATTAAAGAAATTGCCACACTCTACCAAGCATTCCTAGCAGGAAAACCATCGCCGCTACCAGAATTACCCATTCAATATGTTGACTTCGCCGTCTGGCAGCGAGAATGGTTGCAAGGAGAAGTTTTATCTACACAACTAAACTACTGGCACAAACAATTACAAAATATCCCCTTACTAAACTTCCCTACAGATTATCCTAGACCAGCAATAACAACTTACAAAGGAGCCACCCAGTCCTTTGAACTATCTAAATCTCTAACAACTGCAATTAAAGCCTTATCGCGCCAAGAAGGAATCACTTTATTCATGACGCTCTTGGCAGCATTTAAAGTGCTACTATCGCGATACTCTCATCAAAACGATATTGTTGTCGGAACTCCCATCGCCAATCGCAATCGTGCGGAGATTGAAGGGTTAATTGGCTTTTTTGTCAATACCTTAGTCTTAAGAACTAACTTAGATGCGATCGCAGTTTCACAGAGTTACTTAAACGAGTTAGGGAAGTGACGCTAGGAGCTTATACCCATCAAGACATTCCCTTCGAGCAGTTAGTCGAGGTGATGAAAGTAGAGCGTTATCTCAACCGTCATCCCTTATTCGATGTTATGTTTACCCTCGAAAATGACTCGACTGAGGAATTAAAACTACCAGAACTTACTTTAAGCGTTCTTGCAGAAGAGAGAAAAACAGCCATATTTGACCTAACTCTCTCCATGACGGAAACAGAGCAAGGATTAGCGGGAGATATCGAATACAGCACCGATTTATTTCATGAGAATACCATTACGCGAATGGTAGAACATTTTCAGGTGTTGTTAGAAGCGATTGTTGCTAACCCAGAACAAAAACTATCTCAACTACCCCTGATAACAGCAACAGAACAACATCAACTATTAAGAGAGTGGAATAATACAGAGGCTAAGTATCCCAACGATAAATGTATTCATCAGTTATTTGAGGAACAGGCAGAAAAAACACCCGATCGCATTGCCGTAGTATTTCAAGACTCTCAACTAACTTATCAAGAATTGAACCATCGTGCCGATCGCCTAGCTCATTATCTACAAAAACAAGGAATCAAACCAGAGAAGACAGTAGGAATCTATGTCGATCGCTCTTTAGAAATGGCAGTAGCAATACTGGGAGTGCTAAAAGCAGGAGGCGCTTATGTACCAATCGATCCCACTTATCCACGCGATCGCATTACAGATATTTTAGAAGATGCTGGGGTCGAAATTCTACTGACTCAACAGCATCTAGAAGCCAAATTCCAATCTAAAATGCAACTGGTAAATCTAGATAGCAGTTGGTCGGATATCGATCGAGAATCTACTCAGAATTATCTTAGCCAAGCCACCTCAGAAAACTTAGCCTATGTAATTTATACATCAGGTTCCACAGGAAAACCAAAAGGTGTAGCCGTTACTCATAAAGCACTTGTTAACTATACTTTAGACATTGCCGAGAAATTTAAGTTACACAACACTGACCGCGTATTACAATTTGCCTCAATTGGGTTTGATGTAGTAGTTGAAGAACTGTTTCCCACCTGGAGTGTAGGCGCAACAGTAGTTTTACTAGAAAGTCACCAGCTAATCTCCTGTAGCGAATTTCAGCAATTAATCGCAAAACAACAGTTGACAGTATTTGAGTTACCCACCGCTTATTGGCATCAATGGGTGTCAGAATTGTCACAATCTCAAGCAACAGTACCGAGTTGTGTTCGTTTAGTGATTGTGGGTGGAGAGAGGATTTCTAGTGAAAGATTGAGACAATGGCAACAATTTAAAACACCATTACTTCACGTCTACGGACTCACCGAGACGACTGTTACCTCGACAGTGCATCTCTTAAATAACGATGCAGAACCTGTTCAAGATGAAGTAGAATTAGCGATCGGTCATCCCATTGCTAACACGCAAATTTACATATTAGATTCAAACTTGCAACCCGTACCAGTGGGAGTGGTAGGAGAGATTTATATAGGAGGAGAAGGAATCGCAAGGGGATATCTCAATCGTTCTGGACTGACAGCAGAAAGATTCATTCCCAATTTCTTTAGTCATGCACCAGGAAAACGACTATACAAAACAGGAGACTTGGCAAAGTATCGAGATGATGGCAGTATCGAGTACATCGGCAGAATTGACTATCAAGTTAAGCTTAGAGGATTTCGCATCGAGTTAGGTGAGATTGAATCGACTTTAAATCGACATCCAGCAATAGCTACTAGCATCGTTGTTTTACGAGAAGATCTACCGGATAATCAAAGTTTAGTTGCTTATGTCACTCTTGAACCAGAACAGTTCATGGAAGTTTCCGAACTGCGTCGTTTTATAGAATCTAAATTACCTAAATACATGGTTCCTAATGCCTTTGTGATGTTAAACTCACTCCCTTTAACACCCAATGGCAAAGTAGATCGTAAAACGCTTCCAACACCAGATCCCACTCAACTAGTTAGTGATACCAAGTATATTGCTCCTACAACTTCTCTAGAAAAAATGTTAGCCGAAATTTGGCAAGAAATATTGGGAATAGAACAAGTTGGGATGGATGATAATTTTTTTGAGTTAGGGGGACATTCCTTACTACTAACTCAACTTATTAGTAAGCTAAAACATTCTTTCCAAGTAGAGTTACCCTTACGCATTTTATATGAATCACCTACCATAGCAGGTTTTGCAGAAAAGATTGAAAGTATTTTTCAAAATGATTTATCTAATGTTTTTTCTCTAGAAACATTAATAGATTTAAAGACTGAAGCAACTCTCGATCCAACTATTTTCCCGAAAGCCAAATTTATTAATTTTAATCTCGAACCAAATTCTATCTTTTTAACGGGTGCAACTGGTTTTCTAGGTGCTTTCTTACTCTACGAACTTTTACAACAAACCCAAGCTGATATTTATTGTCTGGTACGTGCTAAAGATCTAGCGCAGGGTAAGCAAAACCTTAGAAATATTCTTAAATCTTATCTAGTTTGGGAAGAAAGTTTCAGCCATAGAATTATTCCAGTAACCGGAGATTTAGCTAAGCCATTTTTAGGGTTGACAGAGGAGCAATTTCAAGAATTAGCAAATCGACTTGATGTAATTTATCATAATGGTGCTTGGGTACATCATCTTTATCCCTACTCAGTATTAAAAGCTGCTAATGTTTTAGGGACACAAGAAGTTATTCGATTAGCTTGTACTAATAAAGTTAAACCCATACATTATATTTCTACTCCAGATGTTTTTTCTTCTCTTGATTACTCTGGCGTAAGATTAATCAAAGAACAAGATAGTATCGATCGCGAAAACGTTTCTGCTGATGGTTATACTCAAACTAAGTGGGTTGCTGAAAAATTAATTAAAACGGTACAAGAAAGAGGGCTTCCTATTTGTATTTACCGACCCGGAAGAATTTCGGGACATAGCCAAACTGGAGTTTTTAATCCTAATGATTTCTTACATAAATTAACCATTGGTTGTATCGAATTAGGACTAGCACCAGAAGGAAATTTAATAGAAAATATTGTTCCGATTGATTATGTGAGTAAAGCAATTGTTTACTTGTCCAGGCAAGAAAAATCGGTTGGAAAAGCTTTTCATCTCTTGAATCCTCAAGATAACTATATTGGTAAGTTAATTAAGGTAGCGCGTTCTTTTGGTTTTTCAATTCAACAAGTTTCCTATCAACAATGGCAGGAAAAATTAATGAATATAGCTAGCACTTTCCCCAATCATCCACTTTATTCACTTGTACCTTTCTTTCCTGAACAAGAATTTGAAAGTGAAGCAACTGATTCAGCAGAATTAGAATTTGATTGTCAAAATACTGCAAACGGACTAGCAGATACTTCTATTAATTGTTCTCAAATTGATGAAAAGTTAATTAGTAATTATTTTTCTTGTGCCATCCAAAAAGGACTTTTAAAGACTAGTCAGTTAATGACTCAATAAAAAATGTAATTTTTATATTGCGATCGCCAGAAAACGCTTTGAGGATAAAATATATGAAACTTTCAGGTAAAGCTACACTAGAAGGAACAACTCGTTATAAAGAAAGACATCAAAAAACCTGTGCTGTAGATCATTTTCGCGAAGGAAATGGAATTATTACAAGTTCTATTGGTATTGGAACGCATCTAGGTGAATCCGACGAACAAACAGATAGTCTTGTAACAGAAGCAATAATTGAATCAGTTCGAGGAGGAATTAATCTAATTGATTCTGCTATTGTTTATCGCGATCGCAGGGAGAACGTAGCGTCCAAAAAGCGATAAACTATTTAATAAGTTCAGGAGAAGTATCAAGAGATGAATTAATTATTTGTACTAAAGGTGGCTTTCTTCCCCACGAAACGCCTGAATATTTTGATTGGTTTTATAAGCATTATGTGGAGTCAAATAACTCTAAAATTAGTAAGGAAGATATTGTTATCACTGAAGAGCAAGAATATCATTGTATACACCCAGAGTATCTTGACGAGCAAATCGAGCGGAGTCTTGAAAATCTCGGTCTTGAGACGATAGATATTTACTATATTCATAACCCAGAAACACAGCTTTTTAAAGTCAATCCTGAAACTTTCTATAATCGCTTGCGATTAGCTTTTGAAGTCATGGAAAATGCTGTCGAGAATGGTAAAATTGCTGCTTATGGATTAGCGACGTGGGACGGTTTTCGCATTCCCAAAACGTCTCAAAACTATCTTGACTTAGCAAAAGTTAAATCGATTGCTAGAGAAGTTGCTGGTAATAAAAAAGATAATTTTTCTTATATTCAATTTCCTTTCAATATGGGAATGACAGAAGCATTTTTAACTCCGACACAAAATCTTCAAGAAGAACAACTCTCTATTCTGGAAGCTTCTAAGCGTTTGGGATTATTTTCCATAGCAAGTGCTTCTTTATATCAAGCGGAAGTTATAGGAAGAATTCCAGAAAATATTATCTCGACTTTTGGTGAAAAATTTAAAACTGATTGTCAGCGTGCATTACAATATGCTCGAAGCACGCCCGAACTTTTAACTGCACTTGTAGGAATGAAAAAAACGCAGCACGTTAAAGAAAATTTATTTCTTAATACCTATTCTCCATTTGAAAAAAAGAGGTTTCAAGAAATTACCGATTTAATTATCCAAGTTACTCAACGGAACTAAAGCTATCAGAAAGTTTAAATCAGCTAACACATTTCATTACAAAAAAGGAGGCTCAACATGGCTAAGATGGGAAAATATTGCAAAGCTTATTCTATCAAAGACTTTCGTAAATTTAGCCAGTGGACGGAAAAGTCAGAAAATACAAGGAAAGAAATTCAAGAAATTGAGGGAAAAGAAATTGAAGTGAAAAGAGAGTTAACCGATGATGACTTTCTTTACTTACAAGAAAACTATGTAGTAACAGATGGCATTTTTCAAGATGAAAATATCATCTTCGATAATGTAACTCCAGCATGGAAAAATTTTTGTAACAACACGCTTATATTTGAGATTCCAAATTATGAATCCGTAGAAGTATAAGCTTCATCAGAAGCCGTTAAAAGCCAATCTTAAACTGACAAAATAGTTAAGGAAAATAATAATTATGAATGAATTAGTCCAACGATTATCGCAAGGAAATCATCCTATCGAAGCTAGTCTACGCCCTTCCAAAACAGTATCAGCATTTAAAGAAAGTCTCGATCGCGGTTACGTTCACATCAAATTTACTAACACTAAAGGAGGAACCGAACTCGGTGTCAGATTAGATACCGAAGCATCCAATTTAAAAGAGGCTGACTTTGAAAGTGAAACTGGAAAAGTACATTTAGTAGGAAACCTAACACTTAATTATGAAAAAGTTCGGTGTATTGCCGATATCGACCTCAAAACTTTAGAAGGAAAAGGACATCTCGAACCCATATCACAATCGGTAAATTAATAGGAGGTAAAAAATGTATCGAGACGATAAAGAAGATACTACAATTTACAAAGTCGTGGTCAATCACGAAGAACAATATTCTATTTGGCCTGCCGACCGAGAAAATGCTTTGGGTTGGCGCGATGCTGGCAAAAGTGGACTCAAAGCAGAATGTTTAGAATACATTAAAGAAGTTTGGACTGATATGCGACCGCTTAGTCTCAGAAAGAAGATGGAAGAAGCCGCTTTTAATAGTAATTAATAAGTTATTTCATTCTCATCAGCTAGAAAATTTATTCTCTATCTAATAACAACAGTTGCATTAGCCACTGAGGAATTAGTTTCTCATCTTACATATCAAGTTCATTAAAACTGAGACTTGCACCTTTCTCAATAGTCCGTCAGCGATTTAAATCGCTGCCTCATATTTAAAGTCCTCTTAAGAGGACTTGAGTAGATTTCAGTCCATTTTAATGGACTTTATATGTAAGACGGGGAATTAATTAAGCGGCGGTTATTGCAACTGCTGCAAGCTCTCAGTTTAAAAAAACTCGATCTTTTAGTGAAGAAATTAATTTCTTAGTGCATTAGATTAAGACTAAAATAGTCCTGTTTGGCTGGTATTAACAGAATAAATATCATAAGTTTATTACTAGCCAATTTTTTTAATCAACTATGACAACTACACCAATTTTTAATACTTGGGTCAAATGTTCTCGACCTAATTCCCAAGCCAATTTACGTCTGTTTTGCTTTCCCTATGCGGGTGGTGGAACTTGGAGTTTTCGAGATTGGTCAGACGATTTACCAGACACGATAGAAGTATGTTCAATCGAACTTCCTGGCAGAGGAACTCAGATGAAGTCACCTCCGTTTACTCAGCTTCAACCTCTCGTCTGCGCGATCGCAGATGCTCTCCGTCTATACTTAGATAAACCTTTTGCTTTTTTTGGTCACAGTATGGGTGGCTTAGTAAGTTTTGAAGTCGCTCGTTTACTTCGCAAACATCATGGTTTGATGCCAGTTCATCTTTTTGTATCTGGTCGTCGCGCTCCTCAGTTACAACCGACCAAACCACCCATTCATAATCTTCCAAAACCTGAATTTATAGAAGAATTAAAACAGCTTAACGGTACTCCCTCTGAAGTTCTGAAAAATCACGAATTAATGGAATTAATGTTGCCAATTTTACGAGCAGATTTTGCTGTTTTGGAAACCTACAACTATAGTAAAGAAAAACCTCTAAGTTGTCCGATCGCGGTTTTTGGTGGTTTACAAGATTCAGAAGTAAGTCATGAAGAATTACAAGCATGGCGAGAACAGACAAGCTCGGAATTTTCATTACAGATGTTTCAAGGCGATCACTTTTTTATTAATTTTGAACGACAAGTTTTACTGCAATTAATCGCTCAAAAACTAATTAAATACTCATGAATTTATCAAGATGTAAAATACGTTTTTTTGATTTATAAATAGCCATTAAAATTAAGATATTTTTATTGAATACAATTGTTTATATTCTATCAAATCTGTTTAATTGGTAGTGCGAGCGTCCCGCTCGCGATCGAGATGGTCGCACTACTGGTTATCATGGTTGTTTAACCGGATTTCATATTATTAAATCTTTCTATATCTCAACAACTATTACTATTAAATTTAAAATTTGGTGAGTTTTCAACAATTATTTTTTAACTTTCTCAATATTCCTGGCTTTTTTACAACTAAAGCCCAGAAAAAACTATTCAGAATTTTATCTTCCATACTAGGTATTATTCTTGTTTTAAATATTCATAACCCAAGCCTTAGTTTTCTTCCAAAATCGACAGAAATTCTTTGGGACACCTACGGTATACCTCATATTTATGCTGCCAACAATCAAAACGCATTTAAAGTCTTTGGTTGGGCGCAGATGCAGAGTCACGGGAATTTACTTTTGCGTCTCTACGGTCAAGCGAGAGGACGCGCCGCCGAATATTGGGGAGAGGATTACTTAGAGTCAGATCGTTGGGTAAAAACAATGGGGATTCCAGAACGGTCAAAAATTTGGTATAAAGCTCAGAATCCTGCTTTTCGTCGCTATCTCGATGCTTTTGCGGCTGGAATCAACGCCTATGCAAAAGAACGCGCCGATTTAATTGATGACGATGTTAAGGTTGTCTTACCCGTCCAAGCAGAGGATGTTTTAGCTCACGTTCAACGAGTGCTTAATTTTACTTTTGTAGTCAATCCAGCGACAGTTAAAGGGATCGACGAAGAGCAAAGTAAAGCAGGCTCTAACGCTTGGGCGATCGCACCAACGCATTCGGCTAGCGGCAACGCCATGCTACTCGCTAACCCCCATCTTCCTTGGTCGGATCTTTTCCTGTGGTATGAAGCTCAAATAACTGCGCCAGGGATTGATGCTTATGGCGCTACTTTAGTCGGAATTCCCGTTCTCGCGATCGCCTTTAACAATAATTTAGGTTGGACGCATACAGTCAATACTTTTGATGGTTGGGATCTCTATGACTTAAAACTAGCTGGTCAAGGATATCTATTTGATGGTAAAGTCCGTAATTTTGAGACAGATACCATCGAAATTAAAGTAAAACAAGAAGATAGCACAACGCGATCGCAACAACTGACAATACAACGTTCTGTTCACGGCCCTTTAATCGAACAACAAAACGGCAAAGCTTTAGCTTTAAGGGTTGTCGGTTTAGATCGCGCTGGCGTGTTAGAACAATGGTGGGATATGGCAAGAGCCAAAAATCTCAAACAGTTTGAAACCACACTCAAACGCCTACAACTACCAATGTTTACCGTGATGTATGCCGATCGCAAAGGACACATCATGCACTTATTTAACGCTCAAGTTCCGGTTCGTTCTCAAGGAGATTTTGAAGATTGGGAAAGGATAATTCCTGGCGATACCTCTAAGACGTTGTGGACAAAAATTCATCCCTATCAAGATTTACCTCGCGTCCTCGATCCGCCTAGCGGTTGGTTGCAAAATGCCAACGATCCCCCCTGGACGACGACTTTTCCAAGTGCTATTAATCCAGATAAATATCCTCCTTACATGGCTCCTCGTTTCATGGATTTTCGGGCGCAGCATTCTGCTCGAATGCTAGCAGAAGATAAAAAAATCTCTTTTGAAGAAATGATTTCTTATAAGCATTCAACCCACATGGAAATGGCAGATCGCCTTTTAGACGATCTCATTCCCGCTTTAGGCAAGGAAGGTAGTAAATTAGCCCTGCAAGCGGCTGAAGTTTTAGAAAAGTGGGATCGACAGGCGAATGCAGACAGTCGAGGCGCTGTATTATTTGCGTTTTGGAGCGAACAGATGGACTTTGATACAATGTTCGGCACTCCTTGGAATGAAAACTTACCCCGTACTACCCCCGATGGATTAGCCGATCCTAACCAAGCAGTCGCAACACTATTGAGAGTAGCAGCCAATTTAAATAAAGTTTATGGCGGGATCGATGTTCCGTGGGGAGAAGTCTTTCGTCTAAAATATGGAGGTGTCGATTTACCTGCAAATGGTGGCAGTGGCAGTCTGGGAATTTTTAGGGTGGTAAATTTTGAACCGAGTTCTAATAACCGTTTCCAGCCAGTTGCTGGCGATTCTTATGTAGCAGCTATTGAATTTTCTCAACCTATAAAAGCAATGGTACTAACGAGCTATGGTAATTCAACTCAACCTGGTTCGGAACAAGTTAGAGATCGCTTAGCGTTATTCTCGAAAAAACAATTGCGTCCAGTTTTGCGATCGCGCTCAGAAATTGAAGCTCATTTGGATGAACGCCAACGCTTCTAACTTACGACACTTTTGGCGAATTAATTAGTTTTTCAACAGTTAAGCCAGAATGCGCGATCGCCTGACGACAAAGATCGAGATTTGCCTCTCCTGCAATGATTTTTCTTCTCAATTTGTGAGCAATTGCTAGCATTTCCGCTCTAGGCAACCAGGGAAAAACGATAATATCTCCTAATATTGAAAACATTTCGATTAATTGCTCGAATTTCTGTGGCTCGAAATCCGATTCGGGAAAAATGATAATCCTTTTTGCTCGTTCGACCAACCAATCGTGATCCCAATCCTCAGACGAGATCGCGATCGCTAAAGCGGATAATGGAATATACTCTATAAATTCTCTCGAAGCCGTATCGCCGCAAAAAAGTAGATGTTGCCCATCTAGTAAATGCCATCCAGATTGAATGTTGTCAAGACTCACGCCAACAGACGCAACTGAAACTCGATCGACGGAACTTACCTTAGCTTGGGACTTTTGCCCTTCAACGATCTCCTTGGGAATAATGGTTATAATTTGCTGCTTAGTCGTCTCGATAGAAACATCCTTCGATTCAGACTGTTCTAGCTGTTCGATCCCGCCAGACGCTTTTAATTTCCCTTCTTTGATAACTTGACTCAGTTTTTTATGAGTAATCGTTTCTCCTTCTTTTGCTCGTTGAAGAAACTCTGCACGAATTTCTTGGGATGTGGACGGTGCAGCTAACAAATAAAGAGCAGAAGTAGCAATATCGATTTGTGCAAGATTTGCACGTTCGTTGAACGCCTCATAAACATTGATAAAGTTATATGCCGTTCGTCTGCTCCAATCAAACTCAGCTTTAAGCCAAGCCTCAAATTGACCATATTTTAGTTGCGATCGCACATCAGCCAGCTTTTGACCAATTTCCCAAATCGCTTGTGCTGAGTGCTGCAAGCGTTCTCTAATTTCTCTGGTTCTTTGCTCGACAATACTTCTTTGTTGTAGATCCAGAGCCTCATAGTCAAACCTTGTTATTAATTCAGATCTATCGTTATACATATTCATAACTTACTTTATTTACTCATTTTTTCTTATCTGACACGCGATCGCCTATAGAACTTGATTTTAAATTTAAGCTAATTAGCTAGCTCAAAAAAGACGTAGAATACGGTATTGCAGCTAATATACTGCCGCAATTTATTTTTCGAGCGCTTTTTTTAGAGATTTTGACCAACTTCATCAATATAAATTAATTATATTTCTCTATTATGTTACGTACAACATACAAAAAAAACTACACGATCTTTTGTCGCGAGTCATGGGCGATCGGTCTTTGATAGCCGTTTGACATATATATAGTGCGAAGACTTTTGAAGATTTGTACATCACGAGCGCTTTTCAAAACTTTGTTGAGAAAGTTTTTTATTAATCCTGTGTATAATATTGAGAGCAAATTTTATTTCCCTTAAAAATCACATAAATGTATGCTCCTAAAGCGATACAAAATCTAACACTATGTAAGATAAAGTGCGACCTAAGCACTTAACACTACATAAAAACAAAAAAATAATTACATAACCTCCAGAAAAAAGCCATTGTCCTAGCACCATCGTAGTAAATACGCTACAAATCAAGATTTTTAGCTAAAAGAATTGGGCAATATTTAAGAAAAAATTTAACAAAGAAAGATGACTACTCAACTAATCAGCCAAGAAAATTTTTGTCTAGAAATCGATCATATTTCTATTTTTGATAGAGATAACTTGTCAAGTGTTTTCCTTCTTGAAAGTCTAGGCTTTCATTGCTCGGAACGAGTAATAGAACGCCGATCGCAAGGAACAATTTCAACAGTATTTTTTTTTGAAAACACATATCTTGAATTAGTTCATCTTGTCGATCGAAATATCGCTAAAAATTTTGCGATCGAAAATGGTATTGATATTTTGGCGCGTACTTATTGGAAGAAAACAGGAGCGTCACCCTTTGGAATCGGCTTACGATCTAAACCTATATTTACCCCACAAAAAAGCCATAGACATAACCTTGAAATATCTAGGTTTACTAATTTTTCTTCAGAAAATCTGGCTTTGTCAGAAGAACCTTTGTGTTTTTTTATTCCTGACAATCTGGCTCTCACAACTTGGCTCGACCCCTTAAATCTTAGTCATCGGCAATTAACTTCTCATCCTTTAGGGATAAAAAAATTAACGAATGTAAAACTTACAATTACTAGTAACAAAGAACTCACTAATATTGTTGCTTTACTAAAAGACAACCAGGTTTTTTCTATTAAACAAGGAAGCTCGCCACTACTTGAATTACAATTCGATCGCGCTGCGAGAGGAGAACTGATCGATGCCCGACCAGTGTTACCGATGATAATCAGCTATTAACAGAATCCAACCCAGGTTATCATTCTTCTTGCAACTTAATTACGTTAATAAAATTAACTCCAGATTGTACCTTCCAAAGATTGGTATAAATTCCGTTTTTTCTAGCAATTGCTCGTGAGTTCCCGACTCAACAAATTTTCCGCGTTCCATCACATAAATGCGATCGGCATTACGAATGGTAGAAAGCCGATGGGCGATCGCGATGGTGGTTCGATTTTTGGTAATTTGTGCTAAAGAACGCTGAATAGCTGCTTCTGTCTCGTTATCAACTGCTGAAGTTGCCTCATCTAAAATCAGAATCGGTGGATTTTTAATGACAGCGCGGGCAATAGCAAGGCGTTGTCGCTGTCCTCCCGAAAGTTTCTGCCCTCGTTCTCCCACAATCGTATGATACCCTTGTGGTAATTGCACGATAAACTCGTGGGCTTCTGCAAGTGTCGCCGCTCGCATAATTTCCGTTTCAGTTGCTTCAAACGTTCCATAAGCGATATTTTCGGCAACCGTCCCGTGAAACAAAAAGACATCTTGGCTGACTAAACCAATGCTGCGCCGCAAATCGTATAAATCAAGCTTGCGAAGATCGATAGAGTCGAGGGTAATGCTGCCTGAATCGACATCGTATAATCTTAGCAACAGTTTGACGAGGGTACTTTTTCCCGATCCCGTCGCACCAACGATCGCAGTGGTTTTCCCGGCCGGAATGTGCAACGATAAATTTTCTAAAACAGCATTGCGATTTGGATAAGCAAAGGTGACGCGATCGAAATTAATTTCGCCTCGAACCTCAGCAACAGGTAACGGCGTATCTCCAGTTTGAATTTTAATCGGTGTATCGAGCAAATCCATAATGCGCTTAGTAGATGCCATAGCGCGTTGATAGTCATCGAAAATACCGCCGATCTCTACCAACGACCATAACAGTTGTTGCATCAAAATTAAGAGAACGCTGTACGATGCGATCGTCAGTCGTCCTGAAAAGACGGCAATGCCACCTAATAATAACAACACGACATATCCAGCCAATACCAGCAATCGAATCAACGGAATAAATGCCGCCGAGAATTGAATAGCTTTGGCGTTGCTGCGACGATAGGCATCGCTTTCGGTTTTCAGGCGATCGCGTTCGTAAGCTTCTGCTGTGAAACTTTTAATCGTGATAATGCCACTAATATTATTTTCCAGCCTAGTATTGAGAAAGCCAACTCGTTCGCGTACGCTAGCATAACGAGGCTCTAACAAACGCTGATAGAGTAGCGATCCCCATAAAATGAATGGCATGGGTAACATTGCCGCCAAAGCAATTTCTGTCGGCAGTACCAGTAAAGCGCTAATGGTTAGAATAACGATGGCGCTGATAATGTAAATAATTTCACTGATAACGCGATTGAGAAAATGTTCGAGTTGATTGATATCGTCGCTGAGAATCGAAATCAAGCTTCCTGTGGTTTGTTCTTCAAAATAAGTCGCTTCTAACTGTTGTAAATGAGTGTAGGTATCTAAACGTAAATCGTGTTGAATATTTTGAGCGAGGTTGCGCCAAAGCGTATCGTAACGATATTGAGAAAACGACTCAAACATCCAGATAATCACCGTAATGAATGCTAACAGAAAGAATTGATGAATTACATTCTGAATGCCAAATTGAGCCAAAATCGAATTTTGCCTTTCCAGCAGAACATCGATCGCTGTCCCCATTAAAATAGGTGGCGCAAGATCCATGATGGTATTGGCGATCGAATAAAATGTAGCCTGCCAAATCTGCCCTCGATATCGCCGTCCATAATTTAATAATCGTATCAGGGGCATACGAGAAAGCGGCTTAGCATTTCGAGACGATCGATGGGGCATAAGTATAATTGAGAAAAATTTCTATTCTTCAGCTAGACTACTGAGTTTTGGACAAAAATAGGAATTTATTTTGACGGTTAGCGGGATTTTTTTGAATGGTAGACGGATTTTTTTGAGAAAGTTGCTTCAAGCGCGATCGCACTAAGGCTCGTGGTATTTTTGCTGAGCGCGATCGCGCGCAGCAAAGCTATATTGCGGCGAGTGCAAGATTTACAAACAATAATATCCGTTTAGAGATGAATTTAATTAAACTATTTTTTATGGGTTCTCGAATCTTTGATAAATGCTTTCAACGCTTGGATTCAGCCTGAAATGTATCTTCTCTTTAAGCTATCCTACTACAGGGGGAATTTAGGCAAAAATAGCAGCTTGTAACAATTTAGGAACCTTTTTCCAAGCGAAAAAGCCTTTGCGACTCTTGATATACAATTGCAGAAATTCTAGTAACGCCGTGGGGCTTTCTTGTGGGGGAAGATTAACAAATAAATAGGTAGGCTTGTTAGAGCAAGATACAGAGACAACACAACCTTGAGAACAAGCCCAAAGGCATTCAACAGGTTTAATCTCAAGTTGGTCGGGCAAAATTTTTTGTTACATAAGTTGTTGATTTTGTCAAGCAAAATAGAACCATCACTCAGTTGATTTTCAGCTAGTTCTTCAGAGGAGCGATGACAGGATTGACAGACAAAAAGAATGTGTTTGGGCATAGGCTTAAGGGGAATTTACTAAGCATGTGAAAAAATTAAAGGACGCACGAAACCTCAGTCAACAGGCGAAATGCGTAGTTTACTTCTCTGTAAGAGTAGAACCCAGATATCCATTACGAATAAGAGCGCAGCGACTTGACTTAACTCTCCAAAAAACAAAAACCAAGGATTTACATAAATCCCTGGCTTAAATAAACAATAACAAAAATTTTAGGCTTCTTCTGTTTCTGTTTTGTCTTCGGTTGCAACTGTTGGAGCCACAATAGACAGAACTGAAGTTTCAGCCGCGTCTACAATGGTAACGCCTTCTGGAACGACTAAATCTTTGACTTGCAAACTGGTTCCGATATCCATGTCAGAAACGTTAATATCAATTGACTCTGGAATGCGGTCTGGGGCACATTGTACCGTCAGTTCGGTAAGCATTTGTTCTAAAACCCCTCCGAGTTTGACTCCAGGCGCTTGTCCGATGAGATTAAGCGGTACTGATACCTCAACGCTAGCGTGAGAAGCAACCGAGAAAAAGCTTAGATGATAAAGCGTTTTTTTCCAAGGATGCGCCTGTACCTCTTTAATCAAGACTTTGCCATTCCAAGAAATGTCAGGAACTTTGAGATCGACAAGCGTATTGTTAACTGAGGCTTGTCTGAGCAAGAAATATGCGTCTTTTTCGTCCAAAGTCAGAGATACGGATTCTGTGCCTTTGTGTCCGTACAAGGCAGCAGGGATCAATCCTTGACGGCGCAAGGCATTGGGCTTACTTCCTTCGGGTCTTTTTTTGCATTCAAGTGTAAGTTGCATAGGATTTCAATCGATAGTAATTAATTGTTGTTGGATCGAGGGCGATCGCTTTTCTGGGCAGCAGCAAAACCAATCTCAGTTTAAGTAAATGCCATGTGTCCCTACGGATAGCTGATTAAGCTCCCCTACTCGCTGGTAACAGGTAACTTATCGCCCAGTAATGGCGTACCATTGGCATCAAGTAATGCTCGTTTAGGCCCGTGGATGGGATCTTCTACTATAATCGTTTGGTCGCGGCTTGCGCCAAGAGACACGATCGCAATGGGAACTTTCATCAATTCAGCGAGAAACTTGAGATAGTCTAACGCTTGTTTGGGCAAGTCATCCAAAGATCGACAGTGAGTTGTCGGCTGTTTCCAACCCGGCATCGTTTTATAGATTGGCTTGCAACGAGCAAACTGACTGGCATTGCTAGGAAGATGATCGCAAGTCGTACCATCTAATTCGTAAGCAACGCAAACTTTGATCTCGTCTACGGAATCGAGAACGTCTAACTTGGTAATCGCCAGACAATCTAACCCGTTAATCCGCACGGCATAACGACCGATGACTGCATCGAACCAACCACAGCGACGGCGGCGACCCGTTGTCGTCCCGAATTCTGCCCCAATATCGCACAATAATTGACCGATTTCATCATCGAGTTCGCTGGGAAAAGGGCCTTCCCCTACGCGAGTTGTATAGGCTTTAGCCACGCCGATTACTCGATCTATCGCCGTCGGGCCGATTCCTGCCCCCACGCAAGCACCGCCTGCGATGGGACTTGAAGAGGTAACATAAGGGTAGGTTCCATGGTCTAGGTCTAGCAACGTTCCCTGTGCCCCTTCAAATAATATATTTTTTCGTTTCTCGATCGCCTCATAGATTTTTAGCGAACTATCGACGACATAGGATCTCAGCCGTTTGGCATAGCCTAAATATTCTTGAATGACGGCTTCGGGTTCTAGGGGCGATAAATTATACAGCTTTTCTAATATGACGTTTTTATAATTAATCGTCCACTCTAGTTTTTGGCGCAGGTCGCTTTCATCCATTAAGTCGATGACTCGAATTCCCGTGCGTTCCGACTTATCTGCATAGGTTGGGCCGATACCTCTTCCGGTAGTCCCAATTTTGCGATCGCCCCTGCGCTCTTCTGAAGCGCGATCGATAATTCGATGATAGGGCATCGTCACATGGGCGGTTTGCGCAATCATCAAGTTTTTGGTTGAAACTCCCAATGCTTCTAGCTGGTCGATTTCTTCTAAAACCACTTGCGGATCGATAACCGTTCCAGAGCCGATAATACACTCGGTATCGGAATACAATATGCCAGACGGGATTAGGTGTAATTTAAAGATCTGTCCTTGAACGACGATAGTATGTCCCGCGTTAACTCCGCCTTGAGAACGCACGACGACATCTGCCGACCGACTCAACAAGTCCGTTATTTTACCTTTTCCTTCGTCGCCCCATTGGGCACCTATTACAATAACGTTAGCCAAGAGTTTATTAAATCGATTTAACGTTTATTAAATGGATTTTGTCTTGCTTTGCCAGAGCGAGAGCCTATCCACACAAACGACAATTATCTCTATTTATGGGTATCAGTGTCAACCTTTTCGCGATCGCTCATTAGTCACAAGCCGTTAAAAAGGAATATCTTCTTCATCAGTAAATTTTGACAAATCGAGTCGTTCT
>JAAUUT010000188.1 GCA_012031035.1 Candidatus Altimarinota bacterium
TTTGTAGGCACGTTCAGTCATGCCTCACATTTTACCACACTTTTTGTAAACTTAGTTGGAGGCAGCGTTTCCTCTCACGGTAAGGCTTGCGCCTGTACCGTGAGTCTCCACGCTGAAATCAGATGACTTGTTTGCCAATGAGATCGGATACTGCGTACAAATCTGTAATCTGAGCCGACGATTTTTTGATTCCAAATTCACCAAAATCAATTTTGAGTTTGTATGCAGTTTTTTTGCTTCTGGAAATTCCTGCACTTCTGTGATAGTTCCAACTCGGATCTCAACCGCCTCAAAGTCTTGCCAGGAAATCTGCATATGATTCTTGACCGCTTGGCTACAACTCCTCAGTATAACAATGAACAAACTCATCTTTTTGACGGATGAGAATCGTGCTTTTTACAGCTAACGTATAAGGATATATAAATTAACTTTTTTTGTTCGGTCATTTAGAAGGGAATTATGGTTCCTAGCACGAAAAAAGGAGGTACAATCGCGATCGTAAAGAGTGACGAAAGTAGTACGTTAGCTCTCAATCCCCAACAAACTTACTAGCAAAGCTTTTTGGGCGTGCATTCGATTTTCAGCTTCATCCCAGACTCGCGACTGTTTGCCTTCAATAACCGCCTCTGTAATTTCCTCACCTCGATGGGCAGGCAAACAATGAAGTACAATTGCTTCTGAGTCGGCATGACCTAATAATTCTTCGTTAACTTGATAGGGTTGGAAGATAGGAATTCTCGACTCGGCTAAATCTTCTTGTCCCATACTCGCCCAAACATCTGTATATAATACTTGCGACCCTTTTACAGCTTCGATAGGGTCATCAGTAATCATAATTTCTGCGCCATTGACAGCTAACTGGTTAGCTTTTTCAACAATTGCAGGGTCGGGTAGATAGCCTTTGGGAGTAGCAACGCGAATTTTCATTCCCATCAAAGCCCCGCCAAGCATAAAAGAATGAGCGACATTATTGCCATCGCCAAGAAAAGTCGCAGTAGTACCAGTAACCGAGCCAAAACACTCTTGAATCGTCAATAAATCCGCCAAGATTTGACAGGGATGCTCTAAATCGCTTAAAGCGTTAATAATAGGAATTTCGGTATAACGCGCGAATTCTTCTAAATCTTCTTGCTTAAACGTCCGTACTGCCAAAATATCGATGTAGCGGTCTAAAACTCTAGCGGTATCGGAGATGGGTTCGCCTCTGCCAACTTGGGTGACGTTAGGATTGAGATCGATTACCTGGCCGCCGAGTTGGTACATTGCCGAGGTAAAAGATACGCGAGTGCGGGTAGAGGCTTTATAAAATAATAGTCCCAGGATTTTGTTACAAACGGGCGCTCGCGTTCCATTTTTTAATTCTGCGGCGAGTTGCAACAAATCTCGAATTTCTTCGCTGCTAAGGTCTGCAATTCCTAATACGTCTCTTCCCTTCATGACTTCTCTACCCATCCGGGTCTACTATCGCGATCGCTTTATTGATTGAGAAGCCTTCATTATATAGGGATTAAAGCGCGATTTAAACCCTATTTTTACAAGGGTTTTAAAGACTCAAAATCTAAATTCCCTAAAGTTTCCCTATAATTCCAGTTTCAGTTATACACGTCTCAAAACTGAACTTTGACAACTCAATTTTTCGTGATGGTGTAATTCCATCCCTCCAGGTGCAGGAGTGACAGTAAGTCCCCTATTTCAACCAAATAGTTCTTGGTTGGGATAAAGAGGGGAATCATGGCGGTAGTAATTGACGCGGCGGTCAGAATAATTATTATTTGACATATATATGTCAAAACAACCATTAGCGGTCAGCCGTCTTAAACGCTGCTCAGGAAAAAGGAAACATGAATAAGCAGATCCCCACGAGCGAAAAAGTTTAAACCTCATGTTCTGACAATAAACGGGAACGACTCAGAAAACGAAGTCCATCGGCACTTTCAAGAGAGAAATCGTTTCCAGGACCAGAAGCTACATCAATAATAAGCTGGGTATGTTTCCAGTATTCGTATTGGGCAGCACTAATATAAAAAGAGCATCCCCCAATTTCTCCGAGTTTGATATCGCCCGAACCAATTATCAATTCTCCCTCTGGAAAACACATGGGGGTACTGCCATCGCAACAGCCACCAGACTGATGAAACATCAACGCTCCGTGTTCGGCTTTTAGCTGTTCGATTAATGCTAGCGCTGCTTCGGTAGCAATTACTTTTTCATTAGCCGTCATAATGCCACTAAAAGAAACCCATCGCTTTAGGACTGTAACTGACTAGTAAGTTCTTTGTCTGCTGATAATGCTCTAGCATCATCTTATGATTTTCGCGACCGATGCCAGATACTTTATAACCGCCAAAGGCAGCATGGGCAGGATACAAATGATAGCAGTTCGTCCAGACACGACCCGCTTTAATGGCACGCCCCAAACGATAGGCGCTATTAATATCTCTCGTCCAGACTCCCGCACCCAGTCCATAAAGAGTATCGTTAGCGATGCTCACAGCTTCCGCTTCATCTTTAAAGGTTGTTACCGCTAAAACGGGGCCAAATATTTCTTCTTGAAAGATCCGCATTTGATTGTGACCTTTAAAGACGGTGGGTTTATAATAATAACCCTCTTTTAAATCTCCTTCCAAGATATTTCTTTCCCCACCAATCAAGCATTCTGCGCCTTCAGATCGTCCAAGATCGACATAGGATTGAATTTTCTCGATTTGATTGGTCGATACTTGCGCTCCTAACATGGTTGAAGAGTCGAGAGGATTGCCTTGTTTAATCCGAGCTACTCTGGCTAAAGCTCGTTCCATAAATTGCTCGTAAATCGATTCTTGCACTAAGGCACGAGAAGGACAGGTGCAAACTTCTCCTTGATTGAGTGCGAACATAACAAATCCTTCGATCGCTTTATCGAAGAAATCATCATCTTTGGCGCAGACATCTTCTAAAAAGATATTGGGCGATTTACCGCCAAGTTCTAGCGTTACGGGAATAACATTCTGGGACGCATACTGCATGATTAAACGTCCCGTAGTTGTTTCTCCAGTAAAGGCAACTTTGGCAATGCGAGGGTTAGTAGCAAGTGCTTTACCGATTTGCGCTCCCGAACCATTAACGACGTTGACAACGCCATCGGGTAGTAAATCGGCAATCAGTTCCATCAACACCAGAATGGATGCAGGGGTAGGGCCTGCTGGTTTGAGGACGACGCAATTACCAGCAGCTAAAGCTGGTGCTAGTTTCCAGGTTGCCATTAAAATTGGGAAATTCCAAGGAATAATCTGACCTACTACGCCTAGCGGTTCGTGAAAGTGATAGGCAACCGTATCGCCATCTATTTCGCCAATCGAGCCTTCTTGAGCGCGAATACACCCTGCAAAATAACGGAAGTGATCGATCGCGAGTGGGATGTCGGCGGCGGTCGTTTCTCGAATTGGCTTGCCATTGTCCCAAGTCTCGGCTTTGGCTAGCAATTCTAGGTTTTCTTCCATGCGATCGGCTATTTTATTTAAGATTCGAGCGCGATCGCTTACCGATGTGTTTCCCCATTTCTCCTTAGCTGCATGAGCGGCATCTAGCGCTAATTCTATGTCTTCTGTGCTAGAGCGAGGAACTTGACATAGAGATTTGCCAGTTATTGGAGACAGATTGTCAGAATATTGACGATTGTGGGGAGCTACCCATTTCCCCCCAATAAAGTTATCGTAGCGAGATTGAAAAATAGGTCGTTCGTCTAATTTTTGTGGAGCGGATACAACCATTGATTTTTACCCCCTTCTCTTTCTTCTTATTGGGCAAAAGATTGAAAACTCTTTCTTTATTTGTAACTAGTTTTTGTAGCTAATTCTACAAATTGGAGATTAATTTAATATGTCTTAAAACGCGATCGCGATCGCATGGCTTGAAACAACAAATCATCAAGACGATCCACCATCATTTTATGAGATCGAACATAACCCTCTTTCGTCTCTCTGTGTCTAGCTTTCAAACTTTTTTCTCGCTCTTACCTCTCCTAGTCTGAGGAAAGAGGGATAAATGCTCGATAGCTCGATCGCGCTTAAATCTCAAAAACATCTGCCCAAACACTATGAGGATCGTCCTTTTCAAATCTATTTTCGGCTGGCGAATCGTAAACGACTAACAAAGCATTACTAGAATCTGAATAAGGAAAAATAGTCATTCCTTCAGGGCGATCGCATCCTTCCCCGATCGGAATTTCTGATATTATTTCCAAGACTTTTTTATCTGCGCGATCGGACAATCGTTCGATTCCGCCTTTAAGTCGAAATAGTAGCACCGATCCATCCAAAACCATCGTTGGACCAGCTAAAATCAACAAATATTCCCCATCTTTACATAATTCGCGAATCCCCAAACCCTTTAAATTGAGGAAATATTTTTTGTATAATCCCCCATTTTCTCCAATGGGTTTAAGTTTAAGAAGTCCTGGCGAAGAATCTTCTACTTCAATTTCTAAAATTGCCGCCCAACCTCGCAATACGGGGCCGCGCAATCCGATTAAGATTCTATTCCCCCGAACGACTAATCCTTCAATATCAAAACCATTATCTTTTCCTGGTAGGGCAATATTTTGATTGGTAGAATTAGATAAAAAAGAACCAAAATGCGGATCGTTTTTAAGGGCATCGATCAATAAATTGCTAACCATTCCTTCTTCATTTTGCGTCCGTTCGAGATAAGCTGCGGTTAATTCTCCTTCTGATTTTTTGAGCGTATATTTTCCTTGCTCGTCTTTAACCATTGGGATGCGAGCTAGTATATAACGATTGATATCTGGTTTTACTTGTGCTAATCTTTCAAGATCTTTTCCCTCAAAAATAATATCTAAATCGTCATTTTTAGGCTTTTTACGTTTGGTACTATGAGAACCGATCGCCCATAAATAATTTTCTGAATAATCAATGCCTTCGAGGTCTATTTCAATCATTTTTCCTTTCTCATCAGTCGCTTGAAAAGAATCTAGGAAGTCTTGTAGATGAAATTGCTCGTGATTGCCAAATGTTTTGTCATCTATATAAGATAATTTCTCGATGGTTGTACTTTCGTCAGAAGCAAGCCATAAACTGCGATCGCTCATCCATAAAACTGCCGATAAAGCATCGCGAAGATATTTATTTTTTAAACCATCAAGATTCTTGTTGAATTGCAATAAAATCCGGTCAATTGGTTGTGCTTTCGTCATAACTCTACTTAAGATTAAATGGTTTTAGGCGATCGTTCGATTATTTTACTTCATAAATCGGATATTTCCCAAATTCACCAGCTTGGGAAAAATTTAGCTCAAATTCTCGATTTTTTGAAGTTATTTTTAAATCTTCTAGCGTTTTTTCTGGTAGTTTACAAGGACGATGGGGATAACAAATATAAAGAAACTTGTTTTGATTTTGTACGATTAAAGCTGTTGCTAATTTTCTTAAATTTTCAGGCGTTTCAACCTCAAAAAATAATTTATCTCGACTGACAGCAGGTTCAATTGCCTGGGCAACAAATTGATGGGAAACAGCAATTACTCTATCGGGTGATTTACGAACAAATTGAATGGCTGGTAAAACTCCTTGATGAGTTTTTTGTAAGTAAATAGTTGCTTCATAACTATTTTTATAAAAACTGATAATCGTTAAAATTGAAATAATAAAAAAGACTTACGTATCTCAGAAAAGCATTCTCTTTCAGCTTGTTCAATTCCAGAGTAACTAATAAAGCCACCACTGGAATCAGAATTAATAAAAATCTTGCTCCCCATTGCTTACCGCCAGGAATTAAACCCGCTGTACCTGGAGGAACGATTAAAGATACGCCGATAGTAAAGAAGATACAAATTAGGTAGATAATAAGAAGTTTGAGATTAAATTTAATTTCTCTATTTTTGAAAAAAGACAAGAATGGATAGATTAGTAAAAAGAAAGCAATAGGAAAGAAAGTAAAGAAAGTCATTCCCATTCCTTGAAAGTTTTTCCGACTATCTCTTAACTTTTGAGCGAGAGATGATTCTTGAACTACTTGAATAGCATGAATTCCTAATGGATGACCGTAAACGATCTGATTGCAAAGGAAAAATATAGTAATTGTCAAAACCATACTCCCAACAAAGATGGTTTTGTTTCTCGACAAGAAAGAAATCGATTCTAAATTTAGCTTTCGACTAATTCCTTCAAACTGTCTTACCCCAGATAAAGAAGCTAAATAAACTAATACTGCTAAAATGCCAACCCAGCATAAAAATTCTGGACGAAACCAAACCGATAAACCCACTAAAATACCACTAATAGTTGCATCCTTAATAGAGAGTCCCGACGATTGAGAAACTAATAAAATTGCCGTCCCAGCAAATGCCAAAGCAACAGCAAGCGTGTGTTCCCAATACATCGCAGCATAAATAGTTAACGGCGAGGCAAAAATTAGAAAAACTAAAGCAATAGAAGTATAAAAAGCGTTAAATTTTAAACGAAGACAAACCCAATAAAACGTTAACCAAATTGTCCAAGTCGAGACAAGCGGAACGATATAAAGGCCGCGATCGCCAAACAGTGCTAGAAAAGGAGCAGTGATTAGCGGAAAAGTAAATGGAAACGTAATAAAATATTTATTAGCGACCTCATAAACAAAAGGTTTGTCATAAGGATACAAACCTTGCTTCCAAAGTTCTTGTACCCAAGCATCTGACGGGGGAACTAAATCGAAGCGAAAAATCCCAGCACTTAATTGTCTTGCGAGTAAAGCTTTTAATCCAGCATCCCCACTAAAATAAACGCCATTAGGTACTTGCCACAACAAGTACAATGAAAACAAAACTCCGGCTAAAACGATCGCGAGTGGGATGTAAGCTAGCTTGAGTTTCATTAGAAATTTGCGATGAATACAACAGAAACGATTGAAGCTATTTTAGAACGAGCAACCAACAATACTGATTTGTCAGTAACCGATGCAATTTTTCTTCTCAAACAACAAGACCCAGAATCTATCAGTAAAATACGCCAAACAGCCGATTGGTTGCGTCACAAACAAGCAGGCGATACCGTTACCTACGTTATAAATCGTAATATCAACTTTACCAACATCTGCGAACAGCATTGTAGCTTTTGTGCTTTTCGTCGCGATGAAAAGAAGAGGGCGCATTTTGGTTAAATACCAAACAAATCGTCGAAAAAACAGCCGATGCCGTCCAAAGAGGCGCAACGGAAATCTGTATGCAAGGCGGATTGAACCTTAAGGCAAAACTCAATGGCGCTTCTTTAGCTTATTATTTGAAATTGGTAGAAACCATTAAACAAGAATTTCCTCATCTCCACCTACACGCCTTTTCTCCTCAAGAAGTTCAGTTTATTGCTAGAGAAGACGGCATTAGCTATGAAGATGTTATCGTAGCCTTAAGGGATGCTGGAGTGGGTTCTATGCCAGGAACCGCCGCAGAAGTGCTAGACGATCGCGTTAGGCGCATTATTTGTCCTGAGAAAATCGATAGCGAAACTTGGTTAGAAATTGTCAGCACGGCACATCGTTTGGGCGTTCCTACTACTAGTACCATGCTCTGCGGACATATTGAAACGCCCTCCGAACAAATTAACCATTTACAAAAATTGCGATCGCTTCAACAAATCGCCATAGAAAAAAATTATCCTGCCAGAATTACCGAATTTATTCTCTTACCGTTTGTCGGCCAGGAAGCCCCCAAACCTTTACGAAACCGAGTTGGAAGAGATCAACCCATCCTAGAAGATAGCTTAATTTTAACTGCGATCGCGCGTATCTTTCTCGGCA
>JAAUUT010000189.1 GCA_012031035.1 Candidatus Altimarinota bacterium
AGTCCGTGCTAGAAAACGCTTCTGGAGAGGTTCTGACGGGACTTGGCGTTAGCCTAGTTAGTTAAGACTCTGTGAATGAAGAATCCCCCACTACACCGCGATAGCGGTTAGTGGCGGGAGTGTCAATGCTTTTAATAAATTAGAACATATAGATGTTAACTTATTACAAATTATGTCAATCTCTTGTAAAAATTGTCAGCCCCATTTTGCAATCTTTACCGAAAGTTTAAAATTTAATTGGTGACTGGTCATTGGTCATTGGTCATTATTTACAAAGGACAAAGGACAAACAACAAATGACTAATCGCTAATTTGATAGCGCACTAGCTGTCTGACTTGCTCGGCAGATAAATCTAATTTTTTGCTGATTTTCGCTTCAATTTGATTTAATTCTGTCGTCGATAGCTCAAATTTTCGCTTTTGGAAAATATTGGTAGCTTGCTTGACTTCAACCAGCGAGGCTTTGTGCTTGCGATCGATGGTAACTTTGATAGTTAGGATCTGGTCGGAAGACGATCGCGCGGGTTGAGAAATTTCGAGTTCGCGAACGTTTTGAGAAGGACGACTTAAATCGCGATCGGCAACCCATCCGCTCATCGCCCAAAACCCCAGTCCGAGTAAGGGTAATGGCAACCAAAACTCTAATCCTAAAGAGCCTAAAAATTGAAACCATTGAGGTTGACGCATCAAATCCCTTACAAAATTGATTAGTATGAGGAACAAGTTAGGTCAATCGAATTTTGTAAAGACGCGAAATTTCGCGTCTCTACTTTGAATTTTTTGGTCAAAATATTTGACTCCATGCTAATTCTATTTGTAGAGGACGATCGCGCTCAATTAGAACCCTTAGCAACAGCCTTATCTGGGGCAGGTCACATTGTCGATGCCACTGAAGATAGTCAAACAGCCCAATGGTTAATGAGCGAGAAAGATTATGACTTATTAATCTTGGACTGGATGTTACCCAACATTAGCGGTGTGAGTTTGTGCCGTCAGTACCGCGAGAGCGGAAAAACTGCGCCCATTTTGCTGTTGACTGCTAAAGATACAACGGCTGATAAGGTTGATGGTTTGGATGCTGGTGCAGACGACTATCTGGTTAAACCCATAGACGTTCTCGAACTGCTAGCGAGAGTTCGCGCTTTGGGACGGCGATCGCCACTTTGGCAGGGAGATGTCTTGAGTTTGAAAGATTTACAATTACATCTAACCAGTCTAACCCTAGAACGGGGGTTAGAAAAAATTCAACTGTCGGTTCGAGAGTTTCAATTAATGGAATATTTAATGCGCCACAGCGATCGCATTTTATCTCGCGACCAAATCGAAAGGGCGCTTTGGAGTTGGGGAACCGAACCAGAAAGTAATGCCGTTACTACCCTAGTTAGACGACTGCGCAATCGCTTAGAATCGCTAGGGGCTAAAGATTGGTTGGAGACAGTTTATGGGATGGGTTATCGTCTCAATACCCCCAAAGAAAGTTAAACCATGTTTCATCAAAGTCGCCGTCGCCTTGCCTACTGGTTTACCCTATCCATGGGAAGCATTTTAATTCTCTTTGCTTTTACGATTTATTATCTTCAACTCCAAGATCGAATTAAAACTTTTGACGAAACGCTTTATACGCGAACTAAACGACTCGCTATGAAAACTGAATATCGTTTGCAAAAAGGGCGCTGGCAGATTCACACCGACAATGTATCTTTGCAAGAAAGCGATACGCCACCGCTAAAAATTGAAACAAAAATTGCTTACGTCCGTTGGTACGATTCCCAAGGAAATCTAGAGCAATTTATTGGCACTGCTGCCCCAGGACAACTAACCTCATCTCCAGGCTATCAAACCCTTAAAGCCGATTCCGACACGACGCAAAAACAATTGCTGCGTCAATTAACTATTCCCCTACAACAAGATAAGGAATCAATCGGTTATCTGCAAGTTGCTGCTTATTTAAATCCCATCCAGGAAAGTCTTACTCAGCTACGGCTGTTTTTATCAGTTGGAGTTCCTTTAACGTTGGGTTTAGTGGGTTTATTCGGATGGGTTTTGGGCGGCGTAGCCATGCAGCCCACTCGACACGCCTACGAGCAATTACAACGCTTTACAGCCGATGCTTCTCACGAATTACGAGCGCCTGTCGCGGCGATTTTGAGTAACGCTCAAGTGGGTTTGCTAGCATCGGTTGACGATACCGTACAACAGCGACGGCGATTGGAAAATATCGTTTCTAGTACCAAATCAATGAGCGCCTTGATTAATAATTTGTTGTTTTGGCGCGCCATCAAGGACGGCTAAATCCACAAGATTTAAAAGAGATCGATCTAGTCGTTTTAGTACAATCGTTGGTTGATGAATATAAAATCCTGGCACAGCAATTGAATTTAAATTTTATTGCTCATTTGCCCCCTACGCCAGTCAAACTCAAGGCTGACTCGGATTTATTAACCCAAGCACTCAAAAATTTACTCGATAATGCTTGCAAATATACTGTGTCTGGCGATACTGTTACCTTAAAAGTTTCAACTAAGTTGCGTCGAGCTTTTATTGAGATAGAAGATAATGGTATTGGCATTCCTGCTGAAGATCTTCCTCATATTTTTGAAAGGTTTTACCGCGTAGATACAGCGCGATCGCGACAAACGGGCGGATTTGGATTGGGACTCGCGATCGCACAACAAATTATCGAAGCTCATGGCGGTCAAATTACAGTAGAAAGCGTCCTCGAAAAAGGTACAAAATTTCAGATCTGTCTGTCCCTATTTTAGCAAAATAAAAGTGTTTCAAATGCTCTTAATAACCAAATTATCGACCTAAAAAAGTCTAATTCTGAAGTGCTATGGCAGATTTTAACTAATTATAAAAATATCTACTTTTTGAAATTCCAACATCTTTCTGTTGAAGGAGGAGAGCGTGAAAGCATCAAGATACGATGAAACCATTGTTTTAAGTACAGAATAATTTATGATCTCAAATCAGCATGGGAGTGCAATTGGTATTTTCTCAACCCGTGAAGAAGCAGGAAATGCGATCGATAGAATTGTCTTTTCTGGCTTTTCAATTGCAAAAATTTTTTTAGTTGGTGAAGATTGGATTGATATAAAAGGGCAAAATTACACTTGGATGCGCGAATTAGTTGACAAAGCGCGTGCAGGTGAAATTGCGGGAACCCCTATTGAGTTGAAAAAGGGTTTAATATTGGGTTTTGCGATCGGAGGGGCAATAGGTTTATTATTAGGACTCATTATTCTGGCGCTTCCTGGTCTGGAGCATAGTATTTTAACCTCTGCAATTTCTTTTATCCTATTAATGAGTGTAATTTGGGCTGCGTTTGGAGGGATTATTGGTTCGTTAATAGGGATAAAATTATCTACTCAGCACTCAAAAGAAATTGCTAGACGGGTATCTAAAGGCGCACTTCTACTCGTTGTTGAGGGAACAGATAGCGAAATTACTTGTGCTAAACGTATCGTCGAGACTCAAATTTTTTAAAAATTGTAACGCTATATGCTCAGTAAACAATTGTGGCAAAGCAATCGAGAATTAACTCAAACTTGTCTCAAAAATTCTTTTGTCCAAGGAATTGCCACAGGTAAACTAGAGCGAAAAAAGTTTGCTTTTTATGTCGGTCAGGATGCCTTTTTTTTTAGAAGCTTTTGCTCGTGCTTACAGTATTGGAGCGGCGAAAACTCCTGATTGGGAGGGATTTTGTACCTTTCATCAACTCGCTAATGGCGTGTTAGAAGAATTACGCTTGCACCAAAGCTATGCAAATCAGTGGGGGGTTAATTTGCAAGATGTCAAACCCGCACCTGCAACTCGTCGCTATACAGACTTTTTACTAGCAACCGCTTGGGGAAGCGATATTGGTGTAACAGCAGTTGCCATGAGTCCGTGTATGCGATTATATGCCTTTTTGGGGAAGCAATTGGCTCAAAATGGAATTCCCAAACACCAATATGCCGATTGGATTAAAACTTATAGTTCTCAAGAGTTTGAAGCGTTAGCACAGCTATTAGAGAGTTTATGCGATCGCTATGCCACTGCAAACGATGTGGTAAGAGAAACGTATCGCTATGCACTTTTGTGCGAAGAAGCTTTTTTTCAGGCTGCATGGGATAGCACGAACTCGTTCTGAATTTTTAGATGAATGATGTGGTGCAAACAATATTTTTTCTTTAAATAAAAAAAAGGCGGCAAGCCTTGAAGCTTAACCGCCTTTGAGGCGTTAATCGAGTTTAGATCGAGATTTGATTATGCAATGACCGCGAAGTCAGTAGCCGCTAGCGAAACTCCTGCTAACAGAGCAAACTGACCGCCCGACGAACCGAAGCCGGCAGTCGCTCCATTGTCGTTGTAAGATAGAGCGCCAGTATCTTGGTTAAAGATAATTCTTGCGGCGGTAGCTGCCTTAGCAGTAACATCAGCATCATCTACTGCCGATACAAAGTCGGTAGCAACCAGTGTTGAAGCTGCACCCGCTAGACCGAAGCCAGTTCTACTAAGAACGAGCTTATCTAATCCATGAGTGAAATCAGAGATAGTATCTATTCCAGCAACTCCAGCGAATTGGAAGCGGTCTGCACCAGCACCACCTACTAAAGTATCGTTACCAAGATTGCCGATTAAGGTATCGTTGCCAAAACCACCATTCAGATTATTAGCTAAACTATTGCCAGTGATGGTATTGTCAAAATTATTACCATTACCATTGAGAACTGTTCCTCCTAGTTCGAGGTTTTCTACCGTGGTTCCTAGCGTATAGTTGTTAACGGTAGTGAAAACCGTATCGATACCGCTAAGATCGTTAATGAGATCGGTAGCTACATCGACAATGTAGCGATCGTTGCCTGCACCACCAAGCAAGGTATCGTTACCAATTCCACCATCTAAAGTATCGTTACCAATTCCACCGTCTAAGCTATCATTACCTGCACCACCATTGAGGCTATCGTTACCATTGAGAGTATCATTAGCAAGACCGCCGCTTAAAGTATCATTTCCTAAACCACCATTCAGGGTATTGTTAGCGCTATTACCAACAATTAGGTTTCCTAAGTCGTTACCAGTACCGTTAATTACAGCGGTTCCTGTGAGAGTTAAGTTTTCGATAGTAGTCGTGCTTGTGAGGTCGAATGTAACGCTAGATTGGATGAGGTCTTTTTCTGATGTACCAGTACCAGTATCATTAATGGTATCTGTACCAGATAAAGCATCGATAACATAAGTATCGTTACCAGTACCACCATCTAAAGTATCATTACCAGCATTGCCATTCAATGTATCGTTGCCAGCACCACCAAGCAAAGTATTGACAGCGCTATTACCAACCATCAAGTTGCCTAAGCTGTTACCAGTACCGTTAATTGCAGAGGCTCCCGTAAGAGTTAAGTTTTCAATAGAGCTAAAAGTTGCTATGGAGTAGGTAGAGTTAGATTGAACGGTATCGCTACCACTAGCATCGATAATGACATCAAGAGCCGAATCGACAGTATAAGTATCGTTACCAGCACCACCATTTAAGGTATCGTTTCCAGCAAGACCATCTAAGATATCGTTGCCTGCACCACCTGTTATGGAGTTAGCTAAGGCATTACCCGTTCCAGTAAAGTTGCCTGTTCCTTTGAAAACTAAGTTTTCTACGTTAGCTCCCAAGGCATAGCTAGCGAAACTAACTTCAACCGTATCGGTTCCTTCATTAAGAGCTTCTACAACAACATCGCCAGTATTATCTACTTTGTAGAGATCGTTACCAGCACCGCCTGTTAAGCTATCATTGCCAAGACCACCATCTAAAGTATCGTTACCAGCACCGCCAGCGAGCGTATCGTTACCAACACCACCCATCATAGCGTTAGCTAAATCGTTACCCGTTCCAGTGTCTGCTGTTCCTGCGAAAACCAGATTTTCTAAACCAGTTGCCAACGTATAGCTAGTAAGGATAGTTTCAACTGTATCAATACCGCTAGTATCAGTAATAGAATCGCCAGCATTATCGACAACATAAGTATCGTTACCAGCACCGCCAATTAAGGTATCAGCATTAGCGCCGCCATCGAGTCTGTTGCTGCCACTATTACCAGTAATGGTATTAGCATCTGCGTTACCAGTACCATTGAGCGCGCTTCCAGTCAGTTCGAGTTTTTCTAAACCTGTTGCTAAAGTATAGTTAACGCTAGACTTAACGGTATCTACTCCACTAGCATCAGTGATAGTTTCAGCGCTCGAATCAACTAAATAAGTATCGTCGCCAGCACCACCATTGAAAGTATCATTGCCAAGACCGCCATCTAGGGTATCGTTGCCATCGCCACCATTAAGGGTGTTGTTAGCAATGTTCCCAATAATCGTGTTGTTACCAGCGTTGCCAGTACCGGAAAGTGCCGTGGTTAATGCTACGGTTGCTCCCGATACGAGAACGAGTTTTTCTAAATTATTTGATAAAGTATAGCTGGAAGCAGTGGACTCAACAACATCCATTGTTCCTCCAGTGGAAGCTTCAATAATAACATCAGTAGTTGCATCGACTTTGTAGGTATCGTTGCCAGCACCACCAGCTAGAGTATCATTACCAGCTTTACCATCTAGAATATTGATTGCGCTGTTACCGATAATGAGGTTGCCAAGTGCATTCCCCGTACCATTAGCAGCCGTACCCATTAAGATTAAATTTTCTACTTGTGCCGTTCCTGGCTTAGCAGATAAGTCATAGGTCACGCTCGACTGAATCGTATCTGTTCCTTCAGCAGCATTTTCTTCAATAATATCAGTCGTACTATCGACAACATAAAGATCGTTTCCAGCACCGCCTCTAAGGGTATCGATGCCAGAACCGCCATTAAGCACGTTGTTGCCACTGTTGCCAATAATGAGGTTGCTGAGGCTATTGCCAGTAGCATTGGCGTTTTCTGTGCCAGTTAGTTCGAGTTCTTCTACGTTATCTGAGAGGGTGTAGCTCACGCTAGATTTAACTCTATCAGTTCCTTGACTAGCATTTTCGATAACTACATCAGCCAAGTTATCGACAATATAGATATCGTTTCCTGCTTCTCCAGTTAGTACGTTAATTTCTCCTAAAACAGCGCCTGAAAGGGTATCTCCTAAAGTATTATTTCCAGAATCACCATTAATAAAAGTGGCCATTGCCGTATTCCTTAATTTTTGAATTTCAATTTACATCTCTATCATCAGCGAAGGGCAAAAAAGAAACCACAGTATAAATCGGTATTTTCTAATTTTAAAGATATTACTTTTCAGTAAAAACACCGATCGCAAAAAGAATTATTTATTTTTTCTTTAATCCAGCAATAACTTGTTTAATAAGTAAAAGCCTGTAAAATGAATGCTTTTAAGGCGATCGTGACTGCGATCGCATTTTTATTGTGACCGCGATCGCAGACATTTTTTAAAAACTATGACTCTTACAAGTAGAGACTTAAATAGTTCTAGACACAACCAATAAACGCAAGGAAATGACGACAAACTAATTAAAGCTGATAAACTTCGCGTTACTGCTATAGAACTACTAAACAATTGCGCCCATAGCCTAACAAGTACAAAATAAATCCAATAGTATTTTTTATCAATATTAAAAAAACGAAAGAAAATTCCTAAAAGTAAGACAATAATGAAAAAAAACTTAAATGGTTTAGATAAATTACTCTAAAACTCTCGCGATCGCGCTAGCTCATCCATATTATTTTATTAAAAAATTAATAAAAAATAGATTTATCTACATCTTTGCC
>JAAUUT010000190.1 GCA_012031035.1 Candidatus Altimarinota bacterium
AGTGCCGTTCGGCTCGGTCTGGTTGTCGCAAGCGAGTTTTCTGCCATTGCCAGCCATCACTTTTGAGATCTCGGTAAGAACATTCAATCCAGCAGCGAAATCTATACCAACTAATATCAACATCAGTAACGATAAAGATAAAGATAAAGATCTTGAAGCTCCTCGCCATTGAGAATCGTAGTTAAAAAAATCATTTAGATCGATATGCTAAATGCCATCCTCAAGTGGTCGATTGTTCAACGCTGGCTGGTAGTTATGGGAGCCATTGTCGTCACAATCTGGGGTTCGTATAATCTCACGCAGATGCCGCTCGATGTTTTTCCTGACTTCGCCCCGCCTCAAGTGGAAATCCAAACGGAAGCCCCAGGACTCGCTCCCGAAGAGGTTGAATCGCTGATTACCCTGCCGATTGAAAGTGCGGTCAATGGTACGCCAGGAGTAGAAACAGTGCGATCTTCCTCTGCGGTCGGTATTTCTGTCGTCAAAGTCATCTTTAAATGGGGAACAAATGTTGATCGAGCGCGTCAGTTGGTAACGGAGCGATTGCAACAGGTACAGCAAAAATTACCAGAAGACGTTGAAAACCCGCAAATTTCTCCTATCTCTTCCCCAATTGGAACAGTCGTTCAGTACGCCTTTACTGCCCAAACGACTCCACTGATGGAAGTGCGACGCTTAATCGATCGCGATGTAACCAACCGATTGTTGGCTATACCGGGGATTTCTCAAGTCATTGCCTATGGCGGCGACGTGCGCCAATATCAGGTATTGGTCGATCCAGCCAAGTTGAAAGCCTTTAACATTACCTTAAATGAAGTAACCGCAGCAGCTAGAGGAGCTAATGTCAATGCGGCTGGCGGTTTTTTGATTAATCCCGACCAAGAAATTATTATTCGCGGGGTGGGGCGTATTGAGTCAATCGAGCAACTGGCAAATTCTGCGATAACCGCTCGCAATGGCACTCCCGTAAAACTTCAAGATGTAGCAGAGGTGCGGATTGGGGCAGCTTTAAAGCGTGGGGATGGCAGTTTAAACGGTCAGCCAGCCATTGTCGTGATGGTAAACAAGCAGCCGCAGTACGATACTCCCACCGTTACCAGAGCGATCGACAAGGCGATGAAAGAGGTCAAAGCTGGGCTACCCAAAGATGTAACAGTCACGGAAACCTTTCGTCAGGAAAATTTTATTGAATTTGCGATCGCAAACGTGACTGGTTCTTTGCGCGATGGCACTATTATTGTTTCCGTTATCCTGCTGATGTTTTTGATGAACTGGCGCACTGCCATTATTACCCTCAGCGCTATTCCCTTATCAGTCTTAATTGGGATGCTAATTCTGAGTTGGTTCGGTCAGGGCATTAATACAATGACCTTGGGAGGTCTAGCGGTGGCGATTGGTTCGGTCGTAGACGACTCGATTGTAGATATGGAAAATGCCTATCGGGGTTTGCGAAAGAACCAGCTAGCCGGAAATCCCGTCCATCCTTTTAAAGTGGTTTACGACACATCAGTAGAAGTGCGAGTCAGCGTTATTTTCTCGACAGTCATTATTGCGGTTGTCTTTGCACCGATTTTTTCGCTGACAGGAGTAGAAGGTCGCATCTTTGCGCCAATGGGGGTTGCTTACCTAGTATCAATTTTTGCTTCTACCCTCGTGGCAATGACGCTATCTCCGGCACTGTGCGCGATTTTGCTGACCAAGCGACCTTTGCCATCGGATGATACTTGGGTCAGCGCCTTGTCGCAACGAATTTATCGACCTCTCCTTAATGTTGCTACCCGTTTCCCCACCATAATTGTAGTAATTGCAGGAGCTTCCTTAGTTGCTTCTTTGGCAATTGTGCCAAGTTTAGGACGGGTATTTTTGCCAGAGTTTCAAGAACCCTCATTGGTGAATGCAATGCTGCTTTATCCAGGAAGTTCATTGGAAGCGACCAATCAAGTTGGAATGGCAATGCAGGACGCACTTAAAGAAGATAAGCGATTTAAGACGGTACAGTTAAGGGCAGGACGCGCCCCAGGCGATGCGGATGCAGGCGGCGCAAATCTGGGTCATTTGGATGTGGAGTTGAGCGAAGAGGGATTGCAAGACAGAGAGGGGAGTATTGAAAAATTACGAGAGGAATTTGCTAGAATCCCTGGAGTCGCTCCTAACATTGGCGGATTTATTTCCCACCGCATGGATGAGGTATTATCAGGGGTAAGAAGTGCGATCGCGTTAAAGTTTTCGGTTCAAATTTAGAAGAACTGCGCCGTTTAGGATCTGAGGTTGAAGCGGCTGTAAGTGGCATTCAGGGACTGGTAGATTTACAACTCGAACCCCAAGTTCCTATTAGGCAGCTACAAATTCAGTTTAACCGAGAAGCAGCCGCTCGTTATGGATTAACTGTCGGTCATCTCGCTGAGATGGTGGAAACAGCACTTAATGGACGAGTTGTTTCTCAGGTTCTCCAAGAACAGCAACTGTTCGACCTAGTGGTTTGGTTGCAAGAAGAAGCTCGCAATAACTTAGATACAATCCGTAACTTATTAATAGATACTCCTACGGGTCAAAAAATCCCCCTCGCTCAAGTTGCTAACATTGACTATGGAAAGGGACCCAACACCATAAATCGAGAAAATGTTTCTCGTCTCATCGTTGTTTCTGCCAACGTATCGGGTCGAGACTTAGGTTCAGTCGTAGACGAAATTCAAAATCGGGTACGTCAGGCGGTGCAGTTGCCTACGGGCTACTTTATCCAGTACGGCGGTCAATTTGAATCGGAACAACGAGCGACTCAGAATTTATTAATTTATGGGGGACTAGCAATTGTCCTTATTGCCGTTTTAATGTATTTCGCTGTTAAATCCGTGGCAGCTATGCTGGCGATCCTGATTAACCTGCCTCTAGCACTGGTAGGAGGTATATTTTCTATTGCCATAGGAGGCGGAATCATTTCTGTAGCCTCGCTGGTGGGATTTATTACTTTATTCGGAGTAGCAACGCGCAACGGATTGCTGCTGGTGGATAATTATAACAATAAGCTAGCCGGGGGAATACCTTTACGGCAGGTCATTTTCGAGGGTTCTATGGAACGTTTAGTTGCTATTTTGATGACCGCTTTGACTTCTGCTTTGGGAATGATTCCGTTGGTTATCGGTACGGGAGCGGGTAAAGAGATTTTGCAACCTTTAGCGATCGTGGTGCTGGGAGGGTTGTTCACTTCTACAGCGTTAACCTTGTTAGTCTTGCCAGCATTGTATGCTAAGTTTGGCAAGTTTTTGCTCCCCAAGCTAAGCAGATCGGTTGTAGAGGATGGCAAAGCAATTTGGGAGGGATTTGAAACCTGAGTTTTGTCTCAATTTTTTCTGAAAACAGCGTTTAATTCCGTTCAATAATCGGACAAATTGTCATTTCAGGATGTTCGGGAATAGTTTCCCAACCCGATAAGAGTCCTTGTAACTCTTGTTTGAGAATTTGCAGTTGTTGAATTTGCTCCGCGATCGCCACAAGCTTATCCTCTAGTCTTGCTTTAATGCGATCGCAAGGCAATTCGCCTTGGTCATGTACCTCCAGAAACTCTTTAAAATTAGAGAATTGTATGCCCCTTGCTCTTTTTTCAAATAGCATTACCCATCTCTAGAAATGAACGTGGGATTGAACCCCCTTTGGATCGTTAGAAGTTTGGATCGCCGTTGTATTAGCCGACTGCACCTCAACGACCCCTCTAAACATATTCATCCCGCAAGTAAACTCGTATCTGCCCGGTTTTTCGGGCGTAAACTCAATTGGTGTAACTTTATTAAGCGGTAATGTTTGAGCGATTCCAAAATCGGGAAAGCGGACTTCTTCAAGACAACTGCTCGGATCTTTGCGATCGAAGTTCAGCCGTACTTTTTGACCCGCTTTAACGACTATCTGGCTTGGTTCGTAGCCGCCATCTACCGTAACGGTTACTTCTTGAATGTCTCCGAGTGCAGTTGCTTGACGCGATTTGGGTTTGCTCCCTAAGAACCACCAGAGTTCTAAACCAATCAATCCCAATCCGCCTAACGTCACGGCAATTTTATTGACTAACGGTTGAGAGATTCTTTGAAACTGTTCTGTTGGCGTGTTTTGAGATGGTTGCATCTCATCCATATTGTAAGGCATTTGGGCGACAGCTTCACCCGAAGCTATTCCTAACACCAGTCCTAAACTCGCGATAGTGCTTGCAAGCGCGGTTTTATCGATCATTTGTCACCTCCTACGCTAAAGCGCCTGTAAATACGCCAAGCAAAAATCCAAATCCAATTAACGTCCCAAAAAAGACGAGATTTTTCATCTTTGTACTCCTCTAACTAAGGGTTTTCGGCTGAAAATTACGCAAACGCAGGGCATTGCTTACTACCGACACGGAACTAAACGCCATTGCTGCACCTGCAATAATCGGACTCAGCAGCCAACCGAAGAAGGGATAGAGAATTCCAGCGGCGATGGGAATTCCTGCCACGTTGTAAATAAACGCAAAGAAGAGATTTTGACGGATATTGCGAATGGTGGCGCGGCTCAGTTGAATTGCCGTAACAATGCCTTGTAAATCGCCTGAAATGAGAGTGATATCGCTAGCTGCGATCGCGACATCCGTTCCCGTACCAATTGCCATTCCTACGTCAGCTTGTGCTAAAGCAGGTGCATCGTTGATTCCATCCCCTACCATCGCCACAATTTTGCCTTCTAATTGAATTTGTTCGACAGTAGCGGCTTTTTGGTCGGGGCGGACTTCAGCCTCTACTCGCTTAATCCCTACTTCTCGCGCAATAACTTCGGCGGTGCGGCGGTTGTCTCCCGTTAACATTACTACTTCTAACCCCATTTTCTGTAAGGCTCGAATGGCTTGAATTGACGAGGGTTTTACGGCATCAGAAATGCCCATAATCCCTTCAATTTGACCATCTACAGCCATCCAAATGACGGTTTTACCGAGATACTCCAATCGCTCCCAATCCTTTTGTAGGGCGCTAGTATCGATGCCTAATTCGTTCATCCATCGGTGCGTTCCTATTTGCACCCATCGAGCCGATACATAACCTTGTACGCCACTCCCCGCGATCGCTTCAAATTCTTTAGGATCGTCCAATTTTACCCCTTGAGATTGGGCATATTGCACCACGGCTTCCGCTAAAGGATGTTCGGAATTTCGTTCTACAGAGGCAGCAAGACGTAATAGATTTAATTCGTTGCGGTTAGCTATTCCATTAACCGTTACAAAATCAGTTACAGTCGGCTTACCTTGGGTAATCGTACCCGTTTTATCCAAAACGATCGCACTCAGTTTGTGCGCCATTTCTAGACTTTCTGCGCCTTTGATGAGAATGCCGTTTTCTGCCCCTTTCCCCGTTCCTACCATAATCGAAGTTGGGGTTGCCAACCCAAGGGCACAGGGACAAGCAATAATCAACACGCCTACTGTCGTAATTAATGCCATCGTTACATTGCCCATGACGTTATACCAGATGATGAAAGTGGCGATCGCAATGGCAATCACCGCAGGGACAAACCAACCCGTTACGCGGTCTGCTAAACGTTGAATCGGTGCTTTGGAACCTTGCGCTTGCTGGACTAACTTGACAATTTGCGCCAAAAATGTATCCTTCCCAACTCTTGTGGCGCGGAATTTGAAACTGCCCGTTTTATTCATCGTCGCGCCAATGACTTCATCGCCGGGATGCTTTTTCACGGGTATACTTTCACCCGTCACCATCGCTTCATCAAGCATAGAAGAACCTTCGACGATTTCGCCATCGACAGGAATCTTTTCTCCAGGACGAACTAGAACAATGTCTCCTAAAACCACCTCGGCAATAGGAATATCTACTTCGCGATCGCTACGAATGACGCGGGCCGTTTTTGCTTGCAAACCCATCAGCTTGCGAATCGCTTCTGATGTCTGACCCTTAGCGCGGTTTTCTAACAGTCGTCCGAGCAAAATTAAGGCAATAATTACCGATGCTGCTTCAAAATATACGTCAGGTCTAAGTCCTTGGGCAATAAACCACTGGGGTCTGAAGGTGGGAAATAAAGAGTAGAGATAAGCTGTACTCGTACCAATCGCCACCAACGTATCCATTGTTGCCGTATGGCGTTTGAAGGCTTTCTGTGCATTAATAAAGAAAGACGAACCACACCAAAACAGTACGGGCGCGGTCAGCACTAATTGTAGCCAAGCATCATGCAGCCACATGGGAATGAAGGGAATGTTTAGCCCAGTCATGGCAGGCAGCGAACCAATGACTAAAATAGCACTGATAACACCGCTTACCCATACCTTGCGGGTTAGATTTCGATTTTCGGCAAGTCGTTCTCGTCTTTCGGTATCGTCTTCTGGGGCTAGTACGTCGTCTTGTATGGGGACAGCCGAATATCCTGCCGCATCTACGGCATTTTGAATCGCTGCTAGATCGGTTTGACTAGCATCATAAGTAATGGTGGCAAGTTCGGCTCCAAAATTAACGCTACACGCTTCCACGCCAGGTACTAAGCGGATCGCGTCTTCGATATTACTGGCACAAGAGGCGCAACTCATGCCCCGCAGTTTTAAACTGGTATTTTCCATTTACCACCTCCCTTAGATGGATTTCAGGCGACGGGATATCCTGCTGCTGTAATCGCTTGTGCGATCGCACTTTGAGATGCTTGTGTTTCAATTTCTACAAACTTGGTTTTAAGATCGGTACGAACGGTTGCCGATGGGTCAACCCCTTTGACCGCTTTGGTAATCGTGTCTCCACAAGCCGAACAAGCCATCTTGGGAACTTTGAATTGTATTGTCATAATCTCAATCTTTTTGCGATCGACTACTCCTATTGTGAAGTCTCTAGCCCACTAGAGAGTCAAGAGGAAAAGAAAATTTCTTGTGGGCATGAAGGTCAGAATTACGAGACATGAAGCGAGCGCAAATGTCGCAAGTATCAGCACAGTCTCGACATAATTTAATACTTTGCGCCATCATCTGTACCATGTCGCTATCTAAGCAAGCAGTGGCAAAATTTTCACAATCTCGCAGACAGTCAAAACAATTTTTAATGCAGGTTTCCAGAAGAGATTGATGCGATTGAGTATTGGTCATCGTTTTACCCTCCAATAAAGAAAGTACAAATGCAGGACTACTATTTAGACCTGCGCTTCATACTAAAAGGAATACTTGTGCGATCGCGTTCTGGTGTCGTTTTTGAGCGACTTTAAGCATCGTTTGAGACAGTTCAATCCGGGGTATGGCAACGATTCGTGAAAAATGCCGCCATACCCCAATAAAGGGCAAGTCAAGTTTATTCGCGAATAATAATCGCGAATAAACTTTTTTCTCTTACCGTCCATCTGCAAAAATGGGATGCTCCCTTTCTACTCAGCTTATGCAGTTAAATATTAGGTATTTTGTTACAAAACTTAATATAAGAAAGTAGGTTGTCTTGAGGTATGTTGGCGTTAGCCTGCCGCTTCTTGCATAATCCAACAGAGCAGTTTACTGCGCTCGATCTCACTTAACGGGACTTCAACAAAAATTAAGCCCAAACAAAGCCTAAACTGGCTTTATAAGCTGCCAATACGTCATGATGAACGGTTAACCAATTGAAAAATCGACAAGACATAGCCGTTTTAAAAGCTTCTA
>JAAUUT010000069.1 GCA_012031035.1 Candidatus Altimarinota bacterium
ATCTTAGCGCTTTCACTCGTTCCGCCGATCAGCCAAATTTTTTCTGGGTTCATTTGTGAATTGGGGATTAGGCATTGGTGACTGGATATGAGGGAAAAATTCATAAATTTTCTGCCTTGTCTCCCCTTGTCCCCCTTGTCTTTGGTCACTGGTCGCTGGTCGCTGAAAAATTCTCCCACGCTAATACTAATAAAGCATTTAAAATTGCTGCTGCAACGGGCGACCCTCCTTTCCGTCCTTCTACCCAAATTTTAGGAACATCTAATCGTTTGAGCGCTTCTTTCGACTCTACTACGGAAACAAATCCTACTGGTGCGCCAATAATTAATCCTGGTTTAAGGTTTGACTGAGTAATACGATCGCATAATGCTAATAAGGCTGTAGGGGCATTGCCGATAACATAAATTCCTTGGGGGTACTTATCAAAACATTGCAACATACCTGTTTGGGTGCGTGTTTTTCCGACATCTGCTACAGCAACTCGTTCTACAGCCGCGATCGCAATATTGTTAAACGTTTTTGTTAACATAGTTGTTATACCTTGCTTGACCATGCCAACATCAGTCACGATCGGCACTTGCGCTCTCAAACAAGCAATTCCAGAATCGATCGCGCCGGAACTAAATTTTAATAAGTTGAGATACTCAAAATCTGCGGTGGTGTGAATGACCCGACGGGCGATCGCATATTCCCAAGTCTTCAAGCTATGATTGCCGATTTCTCGATCGATAATGGCAAAGCTTTCTTCAACAATAGGATGATTTAATCTTTCTCCTTGCCCCATAATCCTTTCACCCTTAAGAGTTGCCCTAAAAATTTGGCAACTTCTAGTTGACACTCTATTTAGTGTCCCACTCAACGTTACATAACTTAATTGTTTTGGAAATAATAATCATACGACCCTAAAAAATCCGTAATCTAGTCAGAACTGCCTGAAGCTTAACAATATAAGCCTTCAGCAAGCGCCCGACCTCATCGTTCACTTTTAATTGCTATGGTATCCATCGCTCGTAAAAACCTACTTGAAGACGTTCCTCGCTTCCTAGTCGCCCAGGCTGGCATCATGTTTGCTGTTACCCTGGTAACGCTTCAGACAGGCGTTCTCAATGGTTTTACCCGCTCTACAGTTCTGTTGATCGACCAGTCTAAAGCCGATGTTTGGCTAGCTAGCGATCGCATGGTTCATTTCGAGTATACAGAACCGTTGACCGTTTCACAACTCAATGCAGCCAAACAAATGGAAGGGGTCGAACGAGCAGAAGCGATTAGTATTAATTCGTGGAGATGGTATCCTGCCGATAGTCCTGAAAGTAGTCCCATGCGGATGATTGGCTTCGATCCTAACGGCCAATTATTCGTTCCTGGGAATATCGTTAAAGGAAACCTCAAAGAATTAAACAAGCCCTTCACCGTCATGGTAGACGAAAGTCGTCTAGAGGAATTACACGTAAATTCCGTCGGGCAACAAGGAAAAGTAGAAAGTCTACCGAGTCGCGTCGTAGGGATTACTCAAAACACGCAATCTTTAGTCGCAGCGCCGTTTGTCTTCACGTCTTTGGACAATGCAAATACTTATAGCGGTGCTGGATTCACATCAAGGGTTAATTGTCAAGTTGGAGCGGGCGGTCAGTTAAATTGTACGACAGTTTACGAAGAAAATTCTGCATCTGCTAAAGCAAATGTCCCACCCATCAAACCTTTGGGATTAACCGACCCCATCAGTTATGTATTAATTAAAGCCAAACCCGGTCAAGATATCGAAGCGCTCAAAAAACAGTTAACACAAACCATTCCGGGAACAGTTGCTTATACAACTGCCGAAATGTCGCAAAAAACCGCAGCTTACTGGAAAATACGGACTGGCGTTGGCGTAATCTTAGGGATGGGCGCAGTGGTCGGTATTATCGTTGGAATGGTAGTTGTCAGTCAAATTCTCTACGCTTCGGTATCCGAACACATCAAAGAGTTTGGCACGCTCAAAGCCATTGGTGCGTCTGATAAGGTATTGTACGGCGTGATTGTCGAGCAATCTATCTGGATGGCAGTTTTGGGTTATATTCCTGGAATGCTTATCTGTTTGGGCGTGAGTGCGGCGGTTGCAGGTCAGGGAATAATCATTTTGATTACGCCTGGGGCAGCAGTTGGCGTGTTTGGTATTATCGTTGGGATGTGCGTCGGTTCGGCGTTTCTCGCTATTCGCAAGGTTACTCGTATCGACCCCGCGATCGTTTTCAAAGCGTAGTCTTCGGCAAACTCGATCCGAAAATGTAAAAATAGGAGGGGATTGGTGACTGGCGGTTAGGGATTGGCGATTGGTGAAAAGTGATTGGGTTATTTCCTATTATCCCAGTATCCCTTCTCACCGATATCCTAGTATCCTAATCACTAGTGTCCCGATATCCCAGTCACCATTATCCCGGTATCCCAACCACTTGTTTTTTTACGAATAAACCATGCGAATCCTACATACCATGTTGCGTGTTGGCAACTTAAAAGAATCGCTGCAATTTTATTGCGATATTCTGGGAATGAAGCTGCTACGCCAAAAAGATTACCCAGGTGGAGAATTTACATTAGCGTTTGTCGGTTATGGCGACGAATCAGACCATGCAGTTATCGAACTAACCCACAATTGGGGAGTCGATAAATATGACTTAGGGAATGCCTACGGTCATGTAGCGCTTGGTGTCGATGATATTTACGGAACCTGCGAGAAAATCAAAGCTAGAGGCGGAAAAGTAACGCGGGAACCCGGCCCGATGAAACATGGTTCGACAGTCATTGCTTTTGTTGAAGATCCTGACGGGTATAAAATTGAGCTAATTCAGTTAGGGACTCAAGGTTCGACCCAAAGCCAAAAAAGTGTAGCAACAGCTATATGAGGTTAATAATTTTGTTCATAACTCAAGAAATAGATTGAATAAACGATTAGTGAAAAGCTTGTGTTTCTTAGTTGCAAGAGAAACTAAACTGTTAGTTAGACGTGTAAGCGATCGCCAAGTAAATAACGAGTCGCAGTAACAAATTCAGCAAACGCCGATTCTGTCATCCATTGTTTGCTGTGGATGCGCAAAATCCACTCTAGATATTGTTTTCGGTCGGCGATCGCATCTAGATCGACATCGTAAGTAAGCACCTTACATCTGAGTACGCGATCGTCGCCCAGTATCTCCCAGTGCTGAAGATGCTCGAAAAATTTAGCGCGATCGTTTTTAACTTTTTCCCTGAGCTTGGCTATACTCAGAGTCTCATCGAATTCACATTCGGCGTGTTTCCAGATTCTCGTCATCTTGTTACCTCGGTTTTAGGAAGCAGACCTCGGACAAATTGCCGACCATAGGACGTAAATTCAAACGAGAAAGGACTTACTTGAGTCAATATGCCCCGTTTGACTAAGGCATGGGCTACGCGAGTTTGTAGATATTGGCTTGGCGCGTGGCAGGTTTCCGATAGGGCATTTGCAACAGCCATTCTCAAACAAAATTTCTTTTGGGCAGGTGACAGCTTCATGTCGATAGTTTCTTTGAAATTTTGTTAAGCAATGGGAGAGAAATAATTATTTTTATTAATTGTCTCCATTGCTTAACTAATTGTCTAGCAAGCTTTTCAAAAAAATCAGTAGGAAGATAGCAAAAATTAACTTGCATGAGTATGCCTGTTCTACTTTTGTTTTCTCCCTTTTAAACCAAGAATGTGTTTAGAGGTATCCTGTTGAACTAACTTCCCATTTGCGAAACGTTTCTTTTATCAGCCCATTGGGCTATCTTATTTCACAATGGAAGTTGTTCAATTCAAACTTCGATCGTCAGAAAATGTGTTGAAGCAGATCAGGATAGCTTTAGGGATGACCCAAAAAGAATTTGCGATCGCGATTAAGATGGGAGAGCGGTCGATGACTCGGTATGAAAATGGATATCGAGAGCCTGTTTTTACCTTATCTCAAATCAAAGCGCTTCAATTGCAATTACGTAGGTTAGGGCTAGATTTCCAAGACTTACCGGATAACTGGAACATTGAAAAGGTCGATTCTTAGTTCTATTAGCGGGAAGCGATCGCCAAAAATACTAGAAAACTACTAGAAACAGGCTCGCTTTAGACAACAGAAAAGATCCCTGCAAGGGATCTTTTTACTAGAGAAATACTAGAAAGTTTCTAGCTAGAATCTTAAAAGTCTGATTAAATAAAGAGTATCAAACTCCTAAAGCGGGACAGACGGGGCTCGAACCCGCAACTTCCGCCGTGACAGGGCGGTGCTCTAACCAATTGAACTACTGTCCCATTTGCGAGGCGAATATAATTATAACGAGAAAGAGATAGGTTTGTCAAATATTTTTTTTTTGAGAGCCAATTGCGATCGCGATTCTTTCTAATTGGTCAAAGGGCATCGCAAAATGAAGGCGAACTCAGACTTAGAAGAGTAAATCGATCGCCCTGCGCGAAGAACGCAGAATTGAACAAGCTCCCGCCGCCAACAGACCAATTACAATCGGTATTAGTAAGCGACTTCATTATTTCTAACTTAACTTTCTAGAAATTATTAGGAAAAATCAGGATTTCACATAACCCATTAACTCGTTGCCTTCCCATTCAAGCGTATCGCCTATTGCTTTGCCGTCATGATAGGCAGCTAAAAGCACTTCACTTGTTTTTCCCCACGCGATCGCGCCTGTCGAATCCAAGGCGATCGCGCCTAAGTCACGATGGCGATCGCGCGATTCTTTCATCGATCGTTCCATTGCTTCGCCGAGCGATAATCCGTCGGTTACTCGTACTACAATCCGCGCCGCCAAACATTCATCGATAATATCTTCGCCAATCCCGGTACAGCTTACCGCAGCATATTGGCTGGCATAATTTCCCGCAGGCATGGCAGAATCGCTAACGCGCCCAATTCTTTCCAATCCCTTACCGCCTGTAGAAGTTCCAACGGCTAATCGTCCTTGGCGATCGAGGACGACTACCCCAATCGTTCCCTGTCGCGCTTCGCTAGAAGTAACTAACGCTTGTTCGGCGACGACTCCTGCCATCTTTTTCCTAAAGTTATCTTCTCTTTCTTGAATCCATTCTTGCAAGCGCAGATCGGTAAGCGGATCGTAGATAGGAAGCTTAAGTTCTCGCAATAGTTCGGTCGAACCCAAATCGGAGAGAACGCGATCGAACTCTTTTGTAGTGCTTGAGCGAGTTGAATCGGATTTTTGACGCGAGAAACGTTAATTACGCCACTAAAACGCTGTACCGAACCATCCATCAGAGACGCACTCATGCGGATTTGTCCGTCCGATTGCAAAACCGATCCGGTTCCTGCATTAAAACGGGGATTGTCTTCAAGTAGCTGGCAACCTTGTATTACCGCATCAGTTGCGCTCGTTCCTTGCAAGAGCGAGTCATAGATTTCTTTCACAATAGAATGAAGAGACTGGCGGACGACTTCTAATCCTCCTTTGCCTTTAAGGGAACTGCCAGCGCCGCCATGAATGATGAGTTTAGGTTGCACCTCGGTCATAATATTCTTAATAATTGCCTAACTCATCAGCTTAACAGGTATCTGTATCTAATTACTAGATTAGACGCGGATATTCTTAGCAGGTGTTGAATATTTGCTAATTCTTTTTCAAAATTGTTTTTTTGATGAATCTAAACAAAAGAAATATGACTCTAGAATGATGTTTTTAAGCATAACTTTTGATTAGCTGATTATTAAATACATAATTAGCAATTGGATAAAAAACTATCATGCCTTACGATACTCTCGAACAATTACCTAATGATGTAAAAGAAAAACTTCCTCAAGGCGCTCAACAAATTTTTATGGCTGCTTTTAATAGCGCTTCTTCGGATGGACTAAGCGAACAAGGTGCTATCCAAGTTGCTTGGAATTCTGTTAAAAATAGCTATGAAGAAGGAAAAGATGGCAAATGGCAACATAAACCAGATGCACGCTCTGGCAATATGACAGGAACTATGGGGGGAGGCTAAGAGCAGTTTTCTTTTAATGAGGTACATAACCGATCTGTACTTCATTGAGGTAACAACGGTTATAAAACGAGAAATTTATTAATTAAAAAAGGGTGAGCAAATGCTTCACCCTTTTGTATTTTTAATTATTAGCAATTACAGTCCGACTATATTCAAGAAATTTCCGAACACATCGATATTTGACAAAATAGCATAAGCTAAGATTGCGCCTCCTACACCCCCAATGAAAAAGCCACTCGCATACTCGTTCCAGCCTTCAGAATCGGCTAAAGCTTTGGGAGGATTGGGAGTTGTAATGGTTACTGTCGGTGCGGGAGGATTGCTTCCTGCATAAAGCGAAATAGCTAGCGTGGAAATTAAGATCAGGCTGACAGTAGACAGCAATGCGATTAAAGAACCATATTCATTAAAACGCATGGGATTAAATTCAAAGAAAGGCCCGACTAACCAGTAACCATGAGCCAATCCTACTTCCAAGCCTCGACGCAGTGGGGTTAAACCAGGACGATAAGCAGGCAAGTTGTTAATAAAGGTTTTGACTAGAGGAGAAGAATTAATTGGCGTGGCTAGATTGCCATTGTAGGGACTGTCTGCGGCAAAGACTACCTCGCGATTTCTAGGATCTCTGGGATTGCTGTTCGATCGCTCGATTTTGTCAACAAATGTAGTCATAAATTTATTGCTCTTAAACAAGGATGTGCAGGTATCTTATGAAGATTTCCCCAACAATTCGTCGTCCTTAAGCAACAGGATTGAGCGATCGCAACTCGACTAAAAGGCTGATTTCTTATAGGCATCGGGAGATCGGCGATTGGCAATCTTGTAGCAACCTCCACAATTCTCAATCACTTGTTGTTCGTATCAACACAGCACAACCTTAGTATTTACGTCCTGTACCGAAAGGTAGACAATGATAAGATCGATCGAAACTTTAAGCTCCTTGACAGTCTGCGTTACCACAAACAATTCGTTTTAGTTGAATCAAAAACAGATGACGCAATCTTTAAACCAAGTCGCTCGCATCCAAGAATGGGAATATCGTCGTAACGAAGCCAATCGCTACTACAAGCAAGGGCTTTTCCAAGAATACCTCAATCTTGCTACTGAAAATTTGCGTTTAGCCAGAGCTATTAGCGATCGCGCTAGAGAAGGTTATACGCTCAACGATATCGGTTTAGCTTATCTCGGTTGTTGGCAACTTCAGAAGGCGCTAGCTTCTTTTGTTGAGGCACTCGCTGCCGCTAGAGAACTCGGCAATCATCAAGCCCAAGCGATCGCACTGAGTAACTTAGGCTCCACTCACAGCCGTTTGGGGCAGTTTTCGCAAGCCCTTAAGTATTTCAACGAATCCGTGTCGCTTTTTCAGCAATTGCAGAATCATCAAGGGGAAGTGTCTGCGCTCAATGATGTGGCATTGATTTACACTAAGTTAGGAGAGCCGAAACGATCGCTTATTCTGCAAGATCAAATTCTGGGGATGCGTCGCTTGCTGGGGGATTATTCCGGCGAGGCAACTACGCTCAATGGCATAGGGTTTGCTTATAGTAACCTGAAAAAGTTCGAGCAAGCGTTAGAGTATTTCCAAGAAGCTTTGAGCATTCAACGAGCTACTAAAAATTTGATTGGAGAAGCGACTACCTTAAATAATATTGCCTCTACTTACAGCGATCTCGGACAACCGAAACAAGCACTGTTACTTTATCATCAAGTGCTATTAACCCGTCAAGAACTCGGCGATCGCGCTGGAGAAGCCGTCACGCTTCACAACATCGGGTTTGCTTACAGTCTTTTGACTAACTCTAGGAAAGCTATACAGTTCTACAGAAGCGCGATCGCTCTCTATCGAGAACTTGAAGACTGCATTGGAGAAGTCACCACCTTACTCAATATGGGCAACTTATATACGACAACTCGACGAAAAAGATTGGCACTACTGTGCTATTGGGATGCTCAAAAATTAGTTGCACAAGTGGAAAATCCATTTCTTACCGATAAGGTAAAACAATGTATCGAGTCTCTCTAAGAAGAATTTGTAACAAAATCGCCCCTCTTGTGTAGCTTGTTAAAAATTTGCAATTCTTATTTTTCTTGAGTCTTTTCCCCAACAAATTCCCCACTATTTCCACAGAGATTTTTGGTTTTTCCACAGTTTACCCCAAGTTTTCCACAGGCTTCGATGGCATAATCAAGGGTTAGCGGGTAGGCGGGGAATTTGCGCTCGTTATTTGGCTAAACTTGAAATACTGAGTTATTGTAAAGAAATGTAAAAAAAATAGAGCGAAACCTTTATTCTTTCGTAAAGCTTGATTTTTATAAAAAGTTTCGTAATGTTTTTTAGCATTGACAACCTCACCCCATCTGAGTAAAAAATAGTGCCTACACCCATAAATTTATTTGAGGCTAGCTTGATTTTGAGAAAACTAAAAAGTTAGCCAGCATTTTTACGATTTGTCTTTGAGGTACCTATGAGTATATCCGTCAGCATTGTGGCAGAAATTCCTGAAGAATTGCACGAATCTCTACAAACCTATCTAGAGAAGCATCCAAATTGGGATCACGATCGCGTATTAGCTACAGCACTTTCGTTATTTTTGTTAGAAAATGAAAAGAGTCAACCCAATCCCTACTCCCAAAACTACTTTACTTGCGCTCGCGTCTATCTAGAAACGTTATTCGGGCAAGCTAATTAGCAAATAGCCATTGTCATTTGAATTATGAATTCAGAATGCTGAACCCGCCCGCACGGAGCGCGCTGCTCGGACTAACGTCCTGCGCGGCGGAGCGAGGAGGACGGATGAAATTTACCCCTAATTTTAAAAGCTAGAGACTTGACACAACTCTCGGTAAATCATTCTTTGTCCCTTATCCGACGGACTCATATCAAAATTCATAATTTATAATTCACAATTTTTTGGTCATGTCATCAGAAACTACCAATCTCGTTATTCCCGAATTAATTGTTGGTTTGGGCAATCCAGAAGCAAAATACGACAAAACGCGACACAACATTGGCTTTGAAGTTGTCGATCTTCTTGCGCGAACTTGGCAGTTTTCCTGGTCGCCCAACGGTCGCTTTCATGGGCTATTTGCTGAAGGAATCGTCGGAAGTGGCAATAAAGTCCGCTTGCTTAAACCCCTCACCTATATGAATCGTTCTGGACAAGCGGTTCGGGCTGTTACAGATTGGTATAAACTCTCCCCTGAGTCCGTGTTAATTATCTATGACGACATGGATTTGTCATTAGGAAAATTGCGAATGCGCTTATCGGGTTCTGCGGGAGGACATAACGGTATGAAATCGATAATTTCTCATCTCGGAACCGAAAAATTTTCCCGATTGCGTCTTGGAATTGGAAAATCCGATGGCAAAACTGAGACGATTTCTCACGTTTTGGGAAAGTTTGCGCCTGATGAAGCTGCAATTGTCAGCGATGTACTCGACCTCAGTCTCAAAGTTGTAGAGATGAGTCTCAAGGAAGGAATCGCTAAAACGATGAGTCTTTATAACAATCGTTCCGCAACCACAGCATCTCAAGCGCAAGATTAAGACAAATTTTCAGCATCGAAAACTCGATGCTCTATTCCCTTCCACCATTCACCTAAATTCATTAAATCTTGGTGTAAATCTTCTACTTGGCGAATATACTCTTCTGGCGAAAGATTTGCGCGATTTTCTTGCAATTTTTGGAGGCGCAATTGCATTAATAACCACGGTTTAGAAATACTATTAGTCTCTTCGATATATCGTGCTAAATCTCTACTATCCATAGCTTAGTTTGGGGATTGGTAAGTGGGATTGTAACTTAAAGTTTTCCTGATTTCCAAAAATCCCCCTTCATCCCTTGGTAAGGAATGAGGGGGAGCGTAAGAAGGGATAAAAGAGGAATAAAATCTTACTAACTAGCCGCAGCTAAATTAGCTGCAACAAAATCCCAGTTAATTAATTTGGTGATGAAGTCATTGATATAGTCGGGACGACGATTTTGGTAATCGAGATAGTAAGCATGTTCCCAAACATCCATTGTCAGAAGGGGGGTTGGTCCTGCTGAGAGGGGATTTTCTGCATTGAGAGTTTTGGTGACTTTTAGCGTACCGTTGTCGAGAACTAACCAAGCCCAACCGCTACCAAACTGAGTTGCACCCGCACTTTTGAAGGCTTCGACGAATTTATCGAAGCTACCAAAGTCAGCATTAATTTTATCGGCTAAAGCTCCGGTTGGCATACCGCCACCGTTAGGCTTCATGCAATTCCAGTAAAAAGTGTGATTCCATGCTTGTGCGGCATTGTTGAAAATTCCCGCTTTAGAAGAATCGCCAGCAACAGCCTTGATAACTTCTTCAATAGACTTGCTATCTAGGTCGCTATCCTTAACCGCAGCATTGTAGTTGTTTACATAGGCTGCGTGGTGCTTATCGTGATGAAACTCAAGCGTACTCTTGTTAATGTATGGTTCCAGCGCTGTATAGTCGTACGGTAATGCAGGAAGTTCGTATGCCATTGTGTTCGATCCTCTCTGATTGCTTTTTGCAGTACCGTTACTTAGAGTTTTCCTCAAAGTTAGGCTTTCTGCTTCGTGCAATAAAAATTAACAAGTTTGATTCTAACTTAAAAACGGATCGCGATCGAGCGATTGGTGGTGAGATGAGCTTAGCGTTCGCACTTTAGATGGATTTTCTCAAAATTTCTTTCGCTATCTCGATGACAGTTTCAGGATTATCTGCTATAAAAACTTGCTTGGGAGCTAAGCGGGTAAAAAACTTGACGTTTTCTGGAAAATCGGTTAATAAAATAACCGATTTGCCGGCTTTGAGAGCTAAAGCAACTTCCGAAGCCGTTCCTAGTCCCATTCCACAGGCAACGATCGCGCGACAAGAAAGAACGTTAATATTGTTACGAGCATTGCCCATATCAGTTGCGATCGCAATATCTACCGCCTCAGAAACCGCCTCAAGATTGTCGTTTGGTAAAATCCCAACGGTCAATCCTCCCGACGCTTTAGCGCCCTTACTAGCCGCATCCATCACACCTACATTTCTGCCGCCGCTTAAGAGTACCCATCCCTGTTGGGCAATTAATTGACCGAGTTGGTAAGCATTGTCTCGTTCTTTTGGGGTTGCCTTTTCGCCAGGCCCCATTACACCTATGAGGATTTTTCTCATTATGAGGATGTCACAGAAGTATACAGTAGTGTTAGATCCTTACTAGTTTTCCCTTTCAAAAGGTAGCAGGGTTGTTTCAGGCTCCATCAATCCGCCAAAGAATTAATTCCTTAGCTAATAGCCGAAGTTGGTTTAAGAACTAAGTTAATCGGTTATTAGTCCGTTCAAACGGACTTTATATGTGAGCCTGGAAATTGATTTCTAGGCTGATTGCGCTACGAATGAAACAGTCCTGGGGGGACACATTTCTAAGGGCTTTTTAGATCTTCTCTCAAGCGACAACAAAATTGACTAACTTACCAGGTACGACAATAACTTTCTTTATCTCTTTACCTTGCAAGTGTCGTTGAGCAACTTCTGATTCGCGAGCATACTTTTCTAAAGCATCCCTATCAAGGTTTGAGGGAACTTGAATCGTGCCGCGAGTTTTGCCCATAACTTGAATCACCAAAGTAATTTCATCGACTTCCAAAGCAGAAGAATCGACTTTGGGCCAAGCATACTGATGGACGGAGAAATCGCGACCCAATTCGTGCCATAATTGTTCGGCAATATGCGGGGCAAACGGCGCAAGTAAGACGATTAATGTCTCAATTCCTTCAGCATAAACGGGCGAATCAAGGCATTTTGCCTCGGTGAGCGCATTGCTCAACTTCATCAATTCAGAAATTGCCGTATTAAACTGATATTCGTCTTCTAAATCCTCAGATACTTCTTTAATGGCAATATGAATTGCCCTGCGCAAGTCTTTTTCTTCTTTGCTTAATTGTCCTTTGTTCTTCTTGGTTTGATTCGGACGATTGACAAATTCCGATACCAATCGCCAGATACGATTCAAGAAACGAAATTGTCCTTCTACATCCGCCTCGTCCCACTCCAAGTCTTTTTCTGGAGGTGCTTTGAACAATACAAACATCCGGGCAGTATCCACCCCATACTTGTTTATAACCTCTTCAGGTGCTACGCCATTTCCTTTTGATTTAGACATGGTGGCATAGACGAGTTCTAAGGGTTCTCCTGTTTCTGGGTCGCGCGGGTCATTAGGGTTGACAAGGTTAGTGGGAATCCATTTTTCTTTATCGCCTTTGTTTGGATTCATGTAGGTTTGTCCCTGCACCATTCCTTGACTCAAAAGCCGTTGAAACGGTTCGTCAAAGTTTAATAACCCTCTATCTCGCAATACCTTAGTGAAGAAGCGAGAGTAAAGCAAGTGTAAAATTGCGTGTTCGATGCCACCTACATATTGATCTACTGGCATCCAATTGTTAACCTTATCAGAAGCGAAGATTTCGCGATCGTTGTTTGCGTCGCTAAAACGTAGGAAATACCACGACGAATCGATAAACACATCCATCGTATCGGTTTCTCGCTTGGCGGGTTCGCCGCAACTGGGACATTTAACATTCACCCAATCTAACTTTGCCAAAGGAGAAGAGCCGCGTCCGGTAAATTCTACATCGTCGGGCAACTTAACGGGCAACTCTTCCTCTGGAACGGGAACGATACCGCAACTCGGACAGTGAACGACAGGAATCGGCGCGCCCCAATAGCGTTGGCGAGAAATCAACCAATCGCGCAAGCGATATTGTATCCTTGCCTTCCCGTAACCTTGTTTTTCGGCATATTCAATAATCCCGGTTTTGCCTTCAATCGAAGACCTTCCGTCAAATTGAGCCGAATTCACCATACTTCCTGGGTCAGTATAGGCAGCGCTCAATTCTGCTGAAGCATCGCCGCCATCTGGGATGATAACCGTTCTAATGGCAAGATTCTTTTCTCTAGCAAATTTAAAATCTCGCGTATCGTGGGCGGGAACTCCCATCACTGCACCCGTACCATATTCGTACAACACGTAATCGGCAATCAAAATCGGAATTTCTTCGCCATTGAAGGGATTAATTGCTTTTCCTCCCGTAAGAATACCTCGTTTGGGTTTATCTTCAGCTACTCGTTCGATTTCGCTTTCGTTCTTGACTTCTTGGATAAACGCATCGATTGCTTCTTGGTTATCAGAAGTCGTTACTTTTTGCGTTAAGGGATGTTCGGGCGCGAGGACGACATAGGTCACGCCATAGACCGTATCGGGGCGCGTAGTAAAAACCCCAATCTTTTCGTCCATGCCGACGATGGGAAATTCTAAATATGCGCCGACGGATTTCCCAATCCAATTCGCCTGCATGGTTTTAACTCGTTCGGGCCACCCCGTTAATTTATCGAGGTCGTTGAGTAACTGTTCGGCGTAGTCGGTAATTTTTAAAAACCACTGACGTAATACTTTGCGTTCTACAATTGCACCAGAACGCCAGGAACGCCCTTCGCTATCGACTTGTTCGTTTGCCAATACCGTTTGGTCGATGGGGTCCCAATTAACAGAGGCTTCTTTTTGGTAGGCTAACCCCGCCTGGAAAAATTGCAAGAAAATCCACTGCGTCCACTTGTAATAATCAGCCGAACAAGTGGCAAGTTCTCGACTCCAATCGAGAGACAACCCCAGTTGTTGGAGTTGCTTTTTCATTTGGGCAATGTTTTGATAAGTCCATTTAGCGGGAGGAACGCCATTTTTAATAGCAGCATTTTCCGCAGGCAATCCAAAGGCATCCCATCCCATCGGATGGAGTACGCGATAGCCTTGCATCCGCTTGCATCGGGCAATGACATCCGTAATTACATAGTTGCGAACGTGACCCATGTGCAGGCTTCCCGATGGATAGGGGAACATGGACAGGGCATAGAATTTGGGTTGGTTGTTATCATCTGAGGGTTGATATAACCCCGATGCTTCCCATTTCTGTTGCCATTTTTGCTCGATGTTTGCTGCGTTATATTGGGACTCCACGCTTTGTATCGCTCCAAGGACTTCGTTTTTCTATTTTATCTTCTTACCGCAAGAAGACCCCCGATTTATTGGTGAGATGAATTACTGCCCGCGTCGCTTTCAGGAATCCCAACACCTAATAGTGGGACTTAAACAAAAATCAAGCCCAAATAAAGCCTAAACTCGCTTTCTAAGCGGCCAACACTTCCCGGTTATCAGTCAACCAATCAAAGAAACGGAAAGACATATGCGCTTTAGTTGTGAAGCAATCATCGAAACGCTTACACCATTTTTCAAAACATGGGGGCATGGTCGCAGGGGTTGTTTCTCTCCTCGGTCAGTCTCGACGTGAAATGTTTATCCGATAAGCATTATACTCTTATTTAGCTTTTTGGATTTTTAAGTTTCACTAACAAAAACTCAAGCCGATGGGACTCAACAATGGGAGTGGGTTGACCAAAACAATCCCAAGATCAAAGTAGTAGTCATTTTTGCAGACGGTGAAATGAAAAGTATGAAAGGAACGGTTTATTAAATTTGACCCAACCCCAAAAAACTGAAAAACCTAGTAATACACCCGAACTATGTCGCCGAAATTATTACCGTTTTATGTGCCCCTCCGAGAAGGGTTGGGCGGGCTGGCATCCGGCACAGATATTGCCAGAACATAGTAATTATAAGTAGCGATCGCGGCTCGAAATGTTGTGCCACTGTTGTGCCAGAGATTTAAAATAGGGGATACGGAGAGGGTGGGATTTGAACCCACGGTAAGAGTTTAACTCCTACTCAGCATTTCCAGTGCTGCGCCTTCAACCACTCGGCCACCTCTCCAGGTGGGTAGCGATCTATAATTATACAATAAGAAATAGTTTTTGCTCAAAAAAATATGACGCGCCATTATCAAATTTGTATTCATAACCGTCAAACAGGAACTCAGCATACATTAAAAGTCCCAGAAGATCGATATATCTTGCACAGCGCAGAGAGTCAGGGTTGTGAGTTGCCTTTTGCTTGTCGTAATGGGGCTTGTACGACTTGTGCGGTGCGCGTTATTAAAGGCGATATTTACCAACCAGAAGCCATGGGACTCTCGCCTGAATTAAAAAAACAAGGTTATGCGCTTTTGTGCGTTAGTTACGCGCGATCGCATTTAGAGGTCGAAACACAAGACGAGGATGAAGTTTACGAACTTCAGTTCGGTCGCTATTTTGCCAAAGGAAAAGTTCGATTTGGATTGCCACTTGATGAAGATTAGGTTTTAAATTTTACTTGTTTTTAAAAAACTTCTCAAAATAAAGAATTTATACCCTGAAGATTTTGCGAGATGCTTTACCGGGCCAATTTATAAAAATTCTCCATAAATTAGCTTTGATAAAAAGATCGTAATGTTTTTTTCTAATATATCTCAGGGCTATTTGTCTTTTTCTAGGAACGTGCCATTCCTTCAATTTGGGGTCGTGAATGAATCGATAATCGTGCAACACCGAAGAAATGTGATGGAATTTCCACCCTTTCTTAGCCATGTTTAGCCATAATTCCCAATCCTCAAAACCATTAACGGGAATTTTAGTATCGTAGCCTTGGCATTCTTGCCAGACTGATTTACGAAACACAGCACAAGCGTCTAAATAACCAAAAAGCACCAGACGATTTAGATCGAAATCTGGCAATTTCCAAATCCATTCTTGTTCGTTGATATACTCAGCCACACCACATCCGGGTTGTATTGTAAAGGTATGTACTTTCCCGCGATCGCTAAAAAATCTTATATCGCCGTAGACAACCGCAACTTCGGGTTGTTTATCTAATATTTCAATCCCTTTTTGAATCAATTCCGTTCTAATTTTATTGTCGGAGTCTAAAGGGATAATATATCGACCGTTTGCTGCTTGAATTCCTGTATTGCGTGCAGTTGCCTGACCTTGATTTACTTGGTCGATTATCCAATAGCCTTTTTGTTTTAGCTCGTTCATTAATTCGATGGTAGCGCGATCGGTAGAACCATCATTTACAATAATTATTTCGTAGAGATCGCCCTGACAAGCTTCTACACTGGCAATGGCTTCTAGCAGATATTCGCCATGATTAAAACAGGGAATAACGACTGACAAAATAATATTGTCTTTTTGTGTTGAATTTGGATGATTCATAATTGAGAGATAGTTGAGTATTTCGACAAAACAATTACTGAGATACAAAGATTATTTATAAAGTTAAGCTGTTACGCATTTAAAATGTGATAATAGCATTACCTTTATTTTTCAGTTTTCGTTCCCATTGAATAACTAGTTCTCCTTCATTTAAAAGCTTGTGTAACAAAAATTCTAAATCTTTTATTGACTTAAAAAGTCGATAAAGCCAGATATAAAATCGAGCTACATCGAGATTTTTTCTAATCGTTAATCGACCTTCATTTAGATAACTTCAGGACGCAATATCGAACACTTGTTTCAAAAATTCTGACTCCACCGCCTTCAGCTACCGTTTGCCTTAATACTTCTGGATTAGTTACCTTCACTCCCGCCAGATAATCTATCCCCAGATCTACTAAATCTGGCAACCAGGGAACCGTTGGCCCCATCAACACCAAATTAGCATTTCGTGCTAACTCTACCAGACGTGGAAAAGTTTTATTAACAATAGATGTAGCAGTCAAAAAAACCCATTCAGCTTCGGGTAATAGGTATTCCGAAGCGGGATCGGGAAAATCTTGGGGACTTGGTTGACGTTCGATTACCGTCAGATCTAATACTTGTTCGTAATCGGACAGTCCGGGATAGCGACCGATAACTGCAACTTTTTTACCGCGAATTAATGGCAAAAAATACTCAAAAACAGCTAAATTACCTGATTTTTTAGAAGCTAAAGGTTCTGCTTTATCGATGAGAGAGGAACGAGAATTAATCGCAGCATTAATAGCAGCCATTGCTACTGTTGCTTGATAACTATCCCAAGAACGTATCCAACCAGCTAATTCAGCGATTGGCTTGTTTGCTAAAGTTCCCGACCAAGACAAGGTGCGAGTAGGTGTTCCCGGACTCATACATAACCCTATCCCTTGCGCTTGGCACATTGTCCAGGTTAAACCAATTAAAATTTCCTCAACGGGGATTTGTGTATTGCTAGAATCTAAAAGTAGATCGTAGATTTCTCGCGACTGTAACATAATTTATTGCTTAATCTTCATCCAGTGCAGGCAAGATTTCTTCAATGTGCCACAAAAGATTTTTATGAGCGATAAACCAACTGCGAGTCTCTGGGGTTAATTGTTCCCAAATCTGGGCGATCGCGACATAAGGAGAAGAATAACGATATTTTTCTCCCAAAGCTTTGAGATTTTCCACCACGCTAGGAGAAATCCCAAAAGCATCCCAATTAACCTGTATCAATCTTCCTGTTAATCCGCCAGCAGGATCGTCAACTAGTTGAGCAACTCTCACTAAATCGGCAAAATGTTTGGGTTGCAATCCAGTGATTTTTTGGATTTCAATAGATCTATCTGTGTCTTTAGACATTGGTCGTACCAACCTTTCATTGATTGAATTAAATCGTTTCAATACAAAAACCCCCTGTTTCCATACAAGAAAATCAAGGGGGTATTTTGAGAGTGAAACATAATTATTAAGATTAATTAGCCTCTAGAGGACTATGAGTGTAACAATTCTTGGGGCAAACTCTAGAACAAGCTTGACAACCGATACAATTTTCAGGTGCAACGATCGCCATTACTTTCTTTTCGACTTCATCTTCATCTTCATCCTCAACGAATTCTCCTTCATCATTCATTGCTCGCAACATTAGCACATTGCGACCGCAAGCTTTAAAACATCTCGCACAACCAATACATTTATGTCGGTCGATCTCTTGGACAAAATTCGGTGTCCAGGTTTTTTGTCCGAATGTTAAACCTGTTAGTGTTGTCATAATTTAGTGTTCTCCTACTCAATTCGATCGAGGAAGCGTTTGCTAGGATTGTTGGTATTAATACTTAAAAAGGCGAGGAGTACAGATGAAAGTTAGCGCTCGTAACCTTATCAAAGGAAAAGTCAAAAAGGTCGAGATCGGAGCAGTAAATGCAGAAGTAACGATAGAAATTGCGCCAGGTGTTGAATTGACTTCCATTATTACCAAACCTTCTGCCGAAAATTTGGGAATTAAAGAAGGCGGCGATGCTTACGCTTTAATTAAGTCATCTGATGTCATGATTGCAATCGATTAAATTCATCAGATAATACGAACGTAGAGCGATCGCTGCATCTTATCGTCTAGTTGTAAGGATCTGTTGCCAACTTCAATCGTAAAAGAGGGCGATCGCTGCTTTAATTTAAAAGAAGCTCCAGGAGAGAGTCCCATACTTCTAAGTTTTCCTGCGGTGCGATCGTCTGTGTTTTGGATACTGATAATTGTGCCTCTCTCTCCCACTCTCAGCAATGAAAGAGAGGAACCAGTAAGAGTCATTTTTTGTGCAAACATTACGCACCACCTCAAACTAAATAAGCTTCTTGATGGGTGCGAATCGTGCAATCAGAACGAGGATAGGCAACGCAAAGTAATACAAAGCCTTTGTCCATTTGTTCGTCATCGAGGAAATTTTGATCCGATTGATCGATTGTTCCTTCAACAACTTTACCAACGCAGCTAGAACAAGAACCCGCTTTACAAGAGAACGGTAAATCTAATTCTGCTTCTTCTGCTGCATCCAAAATGTAAGTATCCTCGTCAACGGTAATTGTTGTATCGAGGTTGCGTTTTTTGTTTAAAAGTCGAACTTGATAAGTAGCCATTTTCTTTAGGGATGATTGGTGAATGGGGATTGGTGATTGGGGAACAGGGAACGGGAGATATGACTTATGTATACATTCCCCCTTGTCTACCTTGTCTCCCTTGTCCCCTGGTCTTCCGAAGGACGTTAGCTGCAAGGTACGCCAGTAGGGGTGCAATCGCCAGCTTGAAAGGATTGTCCGCAACCGCAAGTATCAGTGGCATTAGGATTGCTGAATTTAAAACCGCTTTCCATTAAACCTTCAACAAAATCGACAACAACACCATTTAATAAAGGCGCACTTTGAGGGTCGATGTAAACTTTGACTTTGCCTTGCTGTTCGACGAGATCGCCTGGTTGTGGAGTTTTAGTAATATCTAATGTATATTGATAGCCACTGCATCCACCATCGCTTACGCCAATGCGAATGCCTGCTTCATTGGTAGTCTCCGCAGAACCTTGTAAGAAGGCACGAAGTCTGAATTCTGCTTTTTCGGTAAGAGTAACGGTCATGGTAATCTCCTTAAAATGGTGATTGGGGATTGGTGATTGGTGATTGGGCAACAGGAAAACAAGACTTATGTATAACTTCCCCCTTGTCCGCCTTGTCTACCTTGTCCTCCTTGTCTTCCGACGAAGGAGGACGTTGCCGCAAACTGGACAATTGGGGTCGCGATAGGTGTTGTGTTTGGCGAATTCTAGACGACCTAAATCCATCGTCAATAATTTGGATAGCAGCGGGCGATCGCAACCTGTAATTAATTTGATAGCTTCTAATGCAGCAAGACAAGCCAGAGTCCCAGGAACCGCACCGAGAACGCCAAATCCTCGACGATCCCATTCGGGTTTTTCTGGAAACAGACAAGACAGACAACCTGTTACGCCAGGGACGATGGTAGTCAAATAAGCTTCCATCCCATTCATCGCTGCTTCTACCATTGGTTTGTTCCAGCGAACGCAAGCTTCATTGAGTAAGTCGCGTTCGGTGAAATTGTGGGCGCAATCGATCGCGATATCTGCACCTTTAACTAAAGAATCGACATTTTCTGGCGTGACGTATTCACAGATAGCCTTGACGCGAACATCTGGATTAATCGCTTCTAATGTCTCTTGCGCCTTAAATACTCTCGGTTTGCCAACCCAATCATCAGTCATCAAGATTTGACGATTCATGTCATCTAGGCGCAGTTCGCCTCCGCGCAACAACACTAAGCGTCCAATCCCTGCAACTGCTAGGTAAAGCGCGACAGTGCCGCCCAATCCGCCTACTCCAGTAACTAGAACTGTTGTAGACTTGAGTTTGCGCTGTGCTTCCTCGCCAAAATTAGGAAGCATGATTTGACGGCTGTAACGTTCTAACTCTTTGGGAGTTAAATCGAAAACCGATTCGGCGCGATCGTCTAGAGTTAAAACAGGTGCTTGCTGCAAAACCATCAGTTTTTATCCTCAACTAATTTTGATGTCGCCCAGTCTGACAACGCCTTTGGGTTGGTCGTGAAAGACTTTAAACAGTTTGGTTTGCAAGGGCGATGAGGTAAGGAATACTTGATAAGCTTGGATGAGGGCTTCTTTATAGCGATCGAGTTTTTCTACTTCGTTAAGGTCAGGAAAATTGGTGTCAATTTCATTCATATTTTTGGCAAACTGCTTCAATATATGCAGGCGATTGACGTTAACGACTTTGGCATCGTAAGGAAGTTGGAAAAACTGAAAATAATCTTCTGCATCCGTAATTTTTTTGAATTCAGCCAGATTTAGTGTCATTTTCCTCTCTCCAAGGTTTTTAACTGTTTTTTCAATTCATTGATTTGATGAAAGATATTGTAGGTTTGCTTGGCAACATCCATCAGTGTTTCGTAATCAGTGGGCAAACCTTCTGCTAGATCGTGCAAGTCCATTTTCATTTGACCCGCTTTAGAATTAAGACGTTTGATTTGCGTTTTTAATTCTTCAGCATTATCAATGTTTGGGGTTATTTCTGTTGTTTGAAGCATAGATTTTCTCTGTGAAATGTGGGATGTAGGGAAGGCAGAAATAAGAATAATAACTGAATATAGGAAGTCGATCGCTATTGCCTGTTCCCTATTCCCTTTTGCCTAAACTAAACTTTCGATACTTCAGGGAAACGCTTGATGTAATCAACGCCTTGTTGGGTTAATTTATCCCCTTCGGCGGCTAATTTTTCTAAAGACTCATAGCCAAAACGTTGAGCGTCGCGTAAAGTTCTAGAAACAGCAATTAAGCGACCACAAAAAACAAGCGCCCAACCAAAACCTTCATGAGAAAGATCGATAACGACTTGTGCGAGTTGTCCCGTTTCTTCTTCGAGGCGAGCCGCGATCGCGCGATAAAATGCTAAAATTCTTCCTTTTGTAATTGGATCGATATCTCCATCTACAGAAATTTCTCGCTTCTGCTGTTTGCTAACAACAAAAGGTTTGAGAATTAATTCATCAGCCCAGTTGCGTAATGTTCCATAAGAGTCGTTAGCGCGAATCTGTTGAACCAACGCTTTTAAAAAAGCACTGTCTGCTACTTTAATATCGCTGGTTGGAGTAACGGTGTTGGTTGTAGTCATGGTGTTAAGTTACGATTTACGAATTTTTGTTGACAAAAAATAAAAGATGTAAAATCAAACAGTTAATTCCTCCTCCTCTTCTTCCAAATCGTCAAAGCTGTTGTTGCGTTGCCCAAGCGCTTTTCGCAACCAAGGTGGAGGATTGCCGTTAAGGGTTTTGACAAGATTATTTAACGTATCCTCGACCGCATCTGCTTCAGTTTTCGATCGCAGTGGGGTAATACCTTGTTTAATCAAACGAGATGCAGCACTACTCCCAATCGCAGAAACATAGACAATGGTGCAATCTTTTAATGCCTCAACTTTGGGCGTTAATTTATCTTCGTTGCCATCTTCATCGAGATTGCCACCAAAGGTAATCGTGTTTAAAAACTCATATCCTTCATGAGATACTTCATAAACATCAATCGATTTTGCCGAACCAAAATGAGCGTTAATATGCGTTCGATTGGTGGTAGTAAAAGCAATTTTCATCGCGTTTCTCCTCATTGAAAAATTCATAATTCATAATTCATAATTCATAATTTTTATGACCGTGCGCCCCTACCGCTTCGTGTTCCAAAATAAATTGCCAAGATCGAATAACAGCTTGATGGTTCCCGTGTAGCCAACTTTGCAAGAAAAACCGTTACCCAGGCGATCGTAAATGGGTATACCTTGACGATATAAAGGAATTCCTAGACGGTCAGCCGTTGCTTTGCCTTGAGAATTAGTAATTAATAAATCCGAACCTTTTGCAAGTGTTTCTAACTCTTCTAAATCGCCGATAACCACTTTATCGATAGGCATTTGTTGCAATAGTGGAGATTTAGTCGTGGTGACAGCAGCGTGAACTTCTGCACCCATCGACTGTAAGAAACAAGTAATCGACCACAGCAAATCTGGTTCTAAACCCAAAGAAACGCGCTTGCGACCGAAGTAAAAATGCGTATCCAGCATCGCATCCAACAATTGATTGCGTTGGCGACGATATTTTTGGGGTACGGGACGGGCGCTAATATCCTCCAATGCTTGCAAGAAATTATCGATCGCATCTAATCCACTAAGATGAGGAAATAACTCATAAGGAATCTTAAACTTTTGTTGCAGAATTTCGGCAGCACCGCGCATACTTTCGCCAATGGCTAAAGTAAAGACAGAATTGCCAATTTCGCGCAGTTCTTTAGCACTCGTACCGCTAGTAGTAACTGCTTGGTAAGAATCATCTAAATGACCGTCCAAAGAAGCCGATAAATCGGGAACTGCGATCGCTTCTAATCCAAAAGCTTCAACGATCTCTTTGATTTCTTCCACATCTCCTGGAGTAAACGCGGAACTCACTAGAATCGTGACTCGATTGGGAATAATCCTACCTGGTTCGGGAAGTTCCCTAACGATACTTTCAACCGCAGCAGCATAACCATCTTGCAATGCACCTTTATAATCGGGTGTAGAAACAAAAACGATCGGCAGCTTATCTAACTCTGGATGGCGCTTGCGGATATTTTTAATTATCCCCTCCATGTCATCGCCTCTGGTTTCGGTCAATCCAGTCGTGCAAAGACCGATGATTTCGGGTTTGGACTTTTCTACCAAAGTCAAGATTGCTTGTTCGACATTATCCTCTCCACCCAAAACCGTAGTAACCTCATTCATTGCAGTCGTAGAGAGTGGGATAGCTTCGCGAAAGTGTCGTACTAATAAAACTTTGGCAAAAGCAGTACAACCTTGGGAACCATGAAATAAGGGCATCATCCCTTTTAATCCCAAAAAGGCTAACGCTGCGCCGAGGGGTTGACTTTGTTTGAGAGGATTGATTGCAACCGATTTTTTCTGCTTAGTAATTGTAGCCATGATTAAATAGTTCAAAGTTCAAAGTTCAAAGTTCAAAGTACGTCTAAGGGCGGGCTGCGCCAACAAAGTTCAAAATTATGAACCTGAATATTCACAAAAATACTTAGCGCTTAATTCGTGAGTGAGAATTGTGAATTAGGAGTAGCTTTTACAAAATTCTGTGCATTCGCAATATCTTGAGAAGAATCAGTTACCTTTCGATCCCAGGGGGCAGGTTTGCGAACCTGTGCCCAAATCGGACTGTGCAAGGCTTCATCGATTTCCCGTGCCATTTCAACCATGCCTACATAACCAGCGTAGGGATGATGGCGTTCTTGGTTGATATCGAGGAAAGGAATTTTTGCTTTGAGGGCAGTGTATTGATTGCGTCCCCCAGCAATGAGCATATCTGCTTTAGTTTTCTCGATTACTGCGAGTAATTCTTTTGCATTCCCCTTTTCTAACATAACTCCGTCTTGACCGAGGAGTTCTTTAATGCGAGCTTTATCTTCTTCGGTACTTTTCTTGGTACTGGTCGCCATTACTTCCATGCCTAAGTCTTTAGCGGCGGAAATAATCGACCAGCTTTTGACACCACCCGTATATAAAACTACTCGTTTGCCCTTGAGTCGGGCGCGATAGGGTTCGAGTGCGCGATTCAGTTTGGCGGTTTCTTCGACAATTAATTTTTCGACTCGTTCTTGCAAGTCTACATCTCCGATTTTGGTGGCGATATTACGCAAGCAACGATTCATATCTTCTACGCCATAAAAAGACTCTTCGATGTAAGGAATGCCGTATTTTTCCTCCATCTTTCTGCCCATATTAATTAGGGCTTTCGAGCAAATCATGATGTTAAGTTTGGCACGATGGGAGTGGCAAACTTCTTCATAACGAGCATCTCCCGTGATTTTAGCTAATACTCGAATGCCTAATTTTTCAAATAGCGGTAGGACTCCCCAGAGTTCGCCAGCAATGTTGTACTCGCCGATTAAATTAATGTCGTAGGGAGTTGTAGTTTCCGGTTCTCTCGAACCCACTACATATTCGAGTAATGCCTCTCCACTAATGCGATTGCCTAAGTTTTTACTGCCGACAAACCCTGGTGAATTCACGGGGATGACAGGAGTTCCAATCTTTTCGGCTGCTTTGTGGCAAACTGCATCCATGTCATCGCCAATCAAAGCAGTGACGCAAGTAGAATAAACAAAAATAGCGGCGGGATTATAACGCTGATGTACTTCTAGGATCGATTTGTAGAGTCTTTTTTCACCGCCAAAGATAACATCGTTTTCGTTGATGTCGGTGGTGAAACCCATTTTATACATCGTCGAACCAGAGGAAAGAGAACCTCGACTCCCCCAAGAGTTACCAGCACAAGCGATCGGCCCGTGAACCAAATGAGCAGCATCGGTTATGGGTACGAGAGCTATCATTGCACCGTCAAAAGCACAGCCTCCTTGTGCCGCACCAGGTTGAGCTTGTTGTTTGCAAGATTTATTTTTTTTCTCGCCATCTTTATGATGGTTGTGTTCGCAAGCGGACTCGCTCAGTAGCTCGTTAATTTTTCCTTGAGTGAGTTTCATTGTGGTAATTAGGTAATGGTCAAATAGTGGATAGCAGTTATTAATTAATTACTGTCTGCTGCCAAAAAGATCTCGGCGCGAAAGCGTAAAAGAGATAATTCTTGGTAAAGCGGATTGAGGTGACACAGAGGAGGAATATGAAATAGAGTACGACCAAATAACTTGACATCGCGCTCAAAAGGACAACTCGCTGGAATCCAACGACAAATCAGCTTAGCGGTTTGAATATCTTTAATTTCAAAGCGATCGAGCCAATTGCGGATCGATTTGAATAAGTTAAATTTACGATGGGAACGACGATAAGATCGCCCGGATGAAATAGAAGCTAGATCGAGAATAATCATAGTAGGGGATTGGTGATTGGTGATTGGGGAATAGACAATAGAGAAAGGGGAAAACTTTCATGTATTTTTCTCCCTTGTCGTCCTTGTCTTCTGCGAAGAACATTAGTTTGGTAGCGTTACGAATGGTGGGATCGCTTTTCTCGATTTCTGCAATCGTCCATCATGCGATCGAGCATATAGCCCTGTACGAATGTCAAAAGATAGATAATGCCTAAAACTGATAAAAAGGAAATCATGATTAATCGGGGGTAAGGGGTCGAGAAGTAGGGGAGAGGGGGAGTAGGGGAGCGGATATTAGAAAAATCTCTACCTTGTCCCCCTTGTATAGGCGAAGGACGTTTTACAATTGGACGAGCGTGTCTTCTGCTAAGAAATGCGTCAGATGAAAGGCTCTTTCTTCTGTTTTTAAGAGAATTTGCTCGTAGAGGTAGCGAGTCGCGCGATCTCCCGTACTTTCAGCTTGAGATGCTTGGCGACGCAGCATATTGATAATGGCTTGTTCTGCTTGCAAGTCATTAGTCACCATCTGACGAGCCGTATAAGCATTGTCTGGTTCCTGCTCGAAACAAGATAATTGAGCTAATTTAGCAAAATTAGCGACGGTAACGCCGCCCAATCCGTTCAAACGTTCGCCAATTTCATGGACGTGTTCGGTAACTTCAGTCGCACTTTCTTGAAAAAACTGATGTAAAGAATAAAATTCTGACCCTTCAACAACAAAGTGATGTTTTTGGTATTGCAGATATAATGCTTGAAAGCTAGCTAGGGCAATATTTAAACCTTCACAAACGGGAACAGTTACTTCTCGTCCTAAACCAACTGAATTATCGGTTATTTCTCCAAATGCTTGTACGAATGTTTTAGCTTGAGTCATTAATTTACTCCTGATGTTTTTTGCTTGGCGGATGTGGTTTGTAAAAAAGTTCTACCTTGTCTACCTTGTCTGCCTTGTCCTCCTTGTCTTCGCTAAGAGATAAGTTAAAACCGACTGGAGTTTAGCTAAATTTGCCAGCAGCTTTCTAACCATTTCAATAAATCTGGGCGCGAAGCAACAATTTGATGTACGACACTGCGAACTAAAATGGCAGCAATACTGTCGTTGACTTCTACCCTGAGAGAACCATCTTCAAGACACCAACAAGGAATCGTCAATTCTTGTAGGCGGTGGTAGATATGCCAGCGATCGATTCGAGAAACGTCAACTGTAACAGCGACAGAGACGATGGAAGTAGAATTTTGATAAGAGATAGGATACATAAGCTTTAACTCGATAAAGATTTCAGGGTTAATTTTGTTGTTGTAATTGCTCTTCTAACTTTTCGATGCGATCGAGTAGAGTGCGAATTACATCTGCTTGTGGATCTGGCAATTTATTGTGTTCGAGGGGATTATTTGGGTGGCAATTCCGACAAATATTGCGACCTGGAATGCCGACTACCGTACAAGTTGAAGGCACATCGCGCAACACGATAGAACCCGCGCCAATGCGAACGCGATCGCCTATTTGAATATTTCCTAAAACTTTTGCTCCCGCTCCTACGACTACGTGCTTTCCTAATGTAGGGTGGCGTTTGCCGCTTTCTTTTCCCGTCCCGCCTAACGTAACGCCTTGATAAATCAGGGTATAATCGCCTACGATCGCGGTTTCGCCAATCACTACCCCCATCCCGTGATCGATAAATACTCCTTGCCTATGTCTGCGCCAGGATGAATTTCAATTCCCGTTAAAAACCGTCCCAGATGAGAAATTAGACGGGGAAGCAAAGGAACATTGCGATCGCTCAATCCATGAGCAATACGATATAGTATCAAGGCATGAAAGCCAGGATAGCAGAGAATTACTTCCAACCAGTTACGGGCGGCAGGATCGCGATCGAAAATAATTCTAAAATCAACGATTAAAGTTTGCCATAGCGCGATCGCATTGGATAAAAAGGATTTATCTTCTTCGTGCTTAATACCCGCACTACCATAATCTGAGGTTGGGTTTAGTGCAGCAGTTTTTTGGGTTGGGGGAGCAGTAAAACTGAACGGTAGCATTGTTCGATAGCAAGCGAGACTGCTTGGATTCTTTCTGTCTTTATACCAAGCTCGCTAATCTAGGGCGATCGAATCTACTCCCCTCAAACTTATTTGGATTTATTAGCGATGTACTCAATCGCTTTAATACTTGATTGCTAAGGGATACAAAATTTTTTTGGTTAGAGGGTTGAATTTTTTACTACTAGAGGCGCTAGTATTTACATTACTAGGGCTATATATTTCTGCACTCAACAATAACGAAGCAACTTGTCATTGCTTGCGATCTCGAAATTTTTTGTAGGTTGGCTTGAAGGATGAAACCCAACACAAAATATAATTTTGCTTGGTTTTACTTCGTGCAACTCAACCCACCAGCACATCTTACAATAAATTATGATTTAATTAACCGTTTAAAATTATCCTAACTATCTGAATAAGTTAAGAAATTACCAAAAACACCAAGCGTTTTAGTTTTAAAGCCAAACAATTCTGTTGTATAAATACTAAAAATTCCTAGATTTTGTTGATTTGTAGATGCACTAATTGCTGGCTTGATAAGCGTATTTTTAATAAAGCTTGGCGGTTCGCCAGATCGGCAATAATTAAATTCTTTGCACATTTCTTCTTGTGCATTTGTCATCAATCTCTGGGAAGCATAATCGTTATAAGCTTCTTGTCTGGGATTAGTGACTCCCATAATAACAGCAAGACCAGCTAAGGCAATTCCACCTTTAACTAAACTACCTTGCATAAATAGGATTGCTCCTTGGCGATTGTGTTGCTTGTATAATTCAATTATATTTCACTAAAATTTAGTTGCCCAGTATTTATATTTTTGTTTCGTTTTTCCAATCTACTCGGAAGTGACCGAGAATAAGGGGTTTTAAGCCCCATGCTTCTAGGACAGCTTCTTCTACTCCGTGTTATAATTTTGATACTTGAATGCTAAGTATCAAATGTGTTTGTCCTAGAATTCAAAGTCAAGCCAAAACCTATACAAATCCAAGCCATTGATGAAGCCATTCGGACATCTCAATTCGTCCGAAACAAAGTGCTTCGTTATTGGATGGATAATCGAGGCGTTGGTAAGACTGAGCTATTTAGATACAACACCAGACTGAGAAAAGAGTTCAAATTTGTAGACGACTTAAACTCTCATGCTTGCCAGACGGCAGTAGAGAGAGTCTTGAGAGCCATTAACAAATTTTTCGACAACTGCAAAAGACAGATTCCAGGGAAAAAAGGCTATCCCAAATTCAAGAAAAATACTCGTTCGGTAGAATACAAAGTCTCTGGATGGAAACTATCAGAAAGCAGAAAGCATATTATTTTCACCGACCAGAAAAACATTGGAAGGTTAAAACTGATAGGAACTAGAGACTTATTATTTCTACAAATCGAACAAATAAAAAGAGTCAGAATTCTTAAAAGAAGCGATGGTTACTACATTCAATTCTCGGTCAAACTCGACCCAAGAGATACAGTAAAGCCACTCATCCCCTCACAAAAAGCCGTGGGGATTGATGTCGGATTAAAACATTTTTATGCCGATAGCCAGGGGAATCTCGAACCAATTCCACAATTTTATCGCAAAGGAGAAAAACAACTCAATCGAGCCAATCGTCAAAAATCTCACAAATACGACTCGAACAAGAAAAAAGCAAAACTACCACAATCAAAAAACTATCACAAGGCTAGACTTCGATATGCCCTTAAACATTTAAGAGTAAGTAGGCAGCGAGAAGAGTGGCTCAAGACTGTAGCACTCCGTTTAATCCAATCTAACGATTTGGTCGCCTATGAAGATTTAAATGTTTCTGACATAGTTAGAAATCGACATTTAGCTAAGTCGATATCTGATGCTGCTTGGTCAACTTTTCGGAGATGGTTAGAGTATTTTGGTTATAAGTATGGCAAGGTAACTGTGGCAGTGCCAGCACACTATACTTCTCAAAAATGCTCTAGCTGCGGACAGAAAGTTCCCAAGACTCTATCGACAAGAACGCATATTTGTTTTTCGTGTGGATATGTGGAAGATAGAGATATCAACGCGGCAATCAACATTTTGAGGCTGGGACTCAGTACGGTTGGGCAGACCGGATCTCAAGCTTGGGGAGAGGGAACCGCTACTTTGGTTGGAGCAATCCTGTCAGGGCAAGTCTCCTCAGCGAACCAAGAATCTTCGTTCTTATAGGGCGGAGAGTGTCAAAGAATAGTAAATATTGCAGCAATATTATTAGACAAATGCCTTACACTCCCAAGTATCTTAGCGGTAGCGAAATACGACAAAAATTTTTAGACTTTTTTGCGCAGCGACAGCACAAAATCTTACCGAGTGCTTCTCTTATCCCAGAAGATCCGACGGTATTGCTGACTATCGCTGGAATGCTCCCGTTTAAACCAATTTTCCTCGGTCAGAAAACACCGGATTATCCCCGCGCTACGACATCCCAAAAGTGCATTCGTACCAACGACATCGAAAACGTGGGACGTACTGCCAGACATCATACCTTTTTTGAGATGTTGGGCAACTTTAGCTTTGGGGATTATTTTAAAGAACAAGCGATCGCGTCTGCTTGGGAGTTATCTACCGAAGTTTTCGGTTTACCTCCAGAAAGAATCATCGTCAGCGTTTTTGAAGACGACGACGAAGCATTTGCTATTTGGCGCGACCAAATTGGTATTCCTTCCCATCGTATCCAACGTATGGGAAGCGATGATAACTTCTGGAATTCTGGCCCGACGGGGCCATGCGGGCCGTGTTCGGAACTATATTATGATTTCCACCCAGAATTAGGCGACGAGAAAATCGATTTAGAAGACGATACTCGCTTCATTGAATTCTATAATCTCGTCTTCATGCAATATAACCAAGATGCGCAGGGAAATCTAACTCCCTTGCAAAGCAAAAACATCGATACGGGAATGGGACTTGAAAGGATGGCGCAAATCCTACAACAAGTCCCCAATAACTACGAAACCGATTTAATCTTTCCCATTATCAAAACAGCAGCAGAGATTGCAGGAATTGATTACAGTGCATCAGATGAGAAGACCAAAGTATCTCTCAAGGTAATCGGCGATCACATTCGTGCTGTAGTACATATGATATCCGATGGCATTAGTGCCTCGAATATAGGTCGCGGATATGTGTTGCGCCGTCTCATTCGTCGCGTCGTCCGTCACGGAAGATTGATTGGGATTGAAGGCGAATTTACAACTAAAGTAGCTGAAGTTGCGATCGCACTTTCCCAAGACATTTATCCTAACGTTATCGCAACTGAAGAAGATATCAAGGGACAACTGCAACGAGAAGAAGCTAGTTTCCTCAAAACTATCGAAAAAGGCGAAAAACTCCTCTCAGACATCCTCAAGAAAGAGAAAAAACAGATTGGGGGTGAAGATGCTTTTACTTTATACGATACTCATGGTTTCCCCTTAGAACTGACCCAAGAAATCGCCGCAGAAAACGGATTGACCGTCGATGCGGAAGGATTTGAACAGGAAATGGAGAAACAACGCCAACGCGGAAGGGATTCTCACAAAACTATTGACCTTACCGTACAAGGTAGCTTGGATAAACTGGCAGAGCATATCCATTCAACAGAATTTATCGGTTACAACGAGTATCAGTCTCCTGCAAAAGTCGAAGTCGTCTTAGTCGATGGAAACGCCGTTGAAGCAGCAGAAGCAGGAACGTCCGTTCAAATCGTTCTCGATAAAACTCCCTTTTATGCAGAGTCGGGGGGACAAATTGGCGATAAAGGTTATCTGAGTGGAGATAATTTAGTCATCAGAATTGAAGATGTGCAGAAAGAATCCGATTTCTTCGTCCATTTCGGTCGCGTCGAACGGGGAATCATCGAAGTTGGCGATACCGTCACCGCACAAATCGATCGCGCTTGTCGTCGTCGCGCCCAAGCTAATCATACCGCAACTCACTTATTACAAGCGGCACTGAAAAAATTTGTCGATGATTCGATTTCTCAAGCGGGTTCGTTAGTTGCTTTCGATCGCCTGCGTTTCGATTTTAACTGTCCTCGTCCCATAACCGCACAAGAAATCCAACAAATCGAGGAACAAATTAATACTTGGATTGCAGAAGCGCACGACGCTCATATTTCTACTATGCCTCTGGATGAAGCAAAAGCAAAGGGTGCAGTTGCGATGTTTGGCGAAAAATATGGCGCAGAAGTTAGAGTAATCGACCTTCCTGGCGTTTCGATGGAATTGTGCGGCGGAACACACGTCAGCAATACTGCTGAAATTGGACTGTTTAAGATTGTTTCTGAAACGGGTATTTCTTCTGGCGTAAGGCGTATAGAAGCGGTCGCCGGGCCTGCTGTTTTGGAATATTTAAATGTTCGGGATAAAGTAGTAAGAGAATTGAGCGATCGCTTTAAATCTAAACCCGAAGAAATTGGCGATCGCGTTACCAGCTTACAAGCAGAACTAAAAACCACTCAAAAGCAGTTAGAATCTGTCAAACAGGAACTCGCGATCGCAAAATCAGACCAATTGGTCTCAAATCAGAATCCGTTGGCGAGTTCAAAATTCTAGTTGCAGACATGGAAGATATAGAACCCGACGCGCTAAAAACTGCTGCTGAAAGATTGCAACAAAAACTCGGCGAAGCTGCTGTTATATTAGGTTCGGTTCCCGAAGAAGGCAAAGTAAGTTTAGTAGCAGCTTTTAGTCAAAAAGTTAACAAAGATAAGAAGCTACAAGCAGGTAAATTCATCGGTGAAATTGCCAAAATTTGCGGCGGTGGCGGCGGTGGAAGACCCAATTTAGCGCAAGCAGGCGGACGCGATCCGAGTAAGTTAAAAGAAGCGTTAGAAACTGCTAAAAAACAGTTAGTTGAAAGCTTGCAGTAATTTTGTCGGGTGGGCAATATTGTCCACCTTACTTTAGTATCGCTCGAAAAGCTTGATGCGTATTATCAGCCGTAGAAAACTCAGAGAATTTTGGGAAAAGCATTCTACTGCTAAACCCAATCTTTTACTTTGGTATGAACGAATAGTCACGTCTAATTTTCAAACTTCTAACGGGACTTCAACAAAAATTAAGCCCAAACAAAGCCTAAACTGGCTTTATAAGCTGCCAATACGTCATGATGAACGGTTAACCAATTGAAAAATCGACAAGACATAGCCGTTTTAAAAGCTTCTAAAGCAGAGCGTAAAGGTATTTAAAGGTTTAGAAGCCCACCTACGTCTCAAGCCTCCTGTC
>JAAUUT010000191.1 GCA_012031035.1 Candidatus Altimarinota bacterium
GGTGAAGAACCTCGAGACGCGGGGCTATTCGCCCATGCCCAAGGCCTTCCTGTGGGATGCGTGGACCAACAACCTCGCCGAAGTGCCCATCGTTTCGCTGGCGCTGGGGTCGGTCGCGGGTTTGGGCTTGGCGGCGCGGAACGCTTGGGCGGTCGCTTGAAGGGTTTGAATTTGAGGAGGTACCCAGGTCGGGGCGGCGGCTTGATTTGTGGCGGGACGTTGGGCGGGGCAGAAGGGTTGGCAGGCGGGGCGGTGGGGGGCGAAAATCCAAAGGCAGCGGCTTGAATTGGGGGCGGGTTGCCTCCGGTATCGGGTTGGTTGTCTTTTCTAATGATTTCTAAAAATTCTGCTTGAGTTAGCTGATAAATTCCCGTGTAGCCAAAGTTAAATCTAAATATTCCGTTTCCCGCCCAGACTTCGAGCGTAAATCTACCGCTTCTTGCAGTCCCTTCTACACTTGGAAACCCTTCCCTGTTGTAACTTACGTTGATTCCAGAGTCTAGTTTTAGATTTAATCTTGAGATTGGGCCGCGAACATTAGTATATTGCCCCGGCATTTGCTCTACCCAGTTTCTCGGTGGGTCAGGTTTAAACCTTACTCTGAAATTGTAAAATGCGTTAGGATCTTGCCCGCCAGTAAAGGGCGGCGGTATGGGCGGATCGATTTGGATTGGTTGCCCTGGATTGTTTTTTGCAGCCAAGGGGGAATTGTGCCGTCGCTAAATCCCGGCTGGTCTAAAAACAGATCCAATAGGACTAACGGCCCTAGCCCTCCTGGAATGGGAAATTTAGGTTTTGGTAAGGGCGGTCTTCTTAATAGCCGCGAAGCTCCCGCGCCGCCCCCCGTTGGTTTCATCGGTCTGGGTTTTGGCGGCGGACGAAAGCGTTGGATATTGTTGGCGGCCCCCGGCGGCGGCCGCTTGATACCGGGCGCGGCGACGGGCATTAAACTTGTAGGTAAGCAGCAGGTACGGCGACGTTAGAAATTTCTTGAGCGTGCATGTATAGCGGTACGCTGGTATTAGTGGCATAATCGGGCGCTAAGGGAATCGATATCCGCCCTATCAGGCGAATGCTGCCGTCTGCCGCTGCCGCTATCCCCACGTCTACGACTCGCACCGTGTTGTTTTCGGCTTCGATGTATTCTAAAGTTGGGTTGCATCGAGAAAGCAACAAAATCGCATAAGCCGCCAAGCGCTCGGCAGTATTAATTTCATTTTTAATTTGGGCTTTGGTTAGCGCACTCATAGATTCAAGAATTAACTATTTGCAAATAATCTTATCAAGCTATTATTATTTTGGTGCTAAATCGCTTGTATCAACTAGACTACAGTCTATTTGATGCGTCAATTCCCTACTAAAAAATAGGGCGTTCTAGTATAGTTAAAGCAAGAGTTTTAATTGATACGATGCGCGTCGCTATTTATTGCCGGGTTAGTACCAAAGACCAAGACTGCGATCGCCAGGAACGCGAGTTGAATTCCTATTGCGATCGCGCTGGCTATGAAATCGTCGGCGCATTCAAAGAGACGGCTTCGGGGAAAAATAGCGATCGCCCCTGTCGCAAAAAAGTCATGCGTCTGGCCCGGAACCGCGATATCGATGCGGTACTCGTTAGCGAAATGAGCCGTTGGGGACGCAGTACCTGCGATTTAATCGAAACGCTGATGGCGCTCAATGCTTGGGGCGTATCGCTAGTGGCAAGTTCTGGGTTTCAGTTCGATATGGCGACTCCTCAAGGCAAAATGTTTTCGGTTATCCTGGCGGCGATAGCAGAGTTTGAAAGAGAACTGATTTGCGATCGCGTTTGTTCGGGTTTGGCGGCCGCCAAAGCGAGAGGCGTGAAGTTAGGCAGAAAGCAAGGCTATCGTCCGAGCGATCGCTACAAGCATAAAGTTCTAGCACTGGTAGCGGAAGGCTATTCCTATCGGCGCATAGGCGATAAGTTGGGATTGTCGCCGACTACGGTGATGGATATCGTTAGGAGAAATCGATTGGATGCTATAGCTGCTTAATTGTTCGCGGACGATGTAACTTTCTCTAAATATCGCGATCGCTTCACAACCTTTTTTATCCCATTTACTTCTACTTCTTCTCGCCATCTAGCATACTGGTAAGTTTGCCCCCTAATTTCTTTGCTCTCTATCCAACTGTTAGGGGGCAAGTTGTTAGGGGGCAGATTGTTAGGGGGCAAGTTGTTAGGGGGCAAGTCTATCCCATCCGCATCTGTCTCCCAATGCCTAATCGGTTCTTCTTCAATCTCTGGCATTTCAATCAATGCGACTTGGCGCGAATGAACCGACAGCCGAGAAAGTTCGATATTGAATTTCTCAAAATCTGCACTTAGAACTTGCGCCCGTCCGTTACGAAAAACTTTTAATACTTGTCCTTTAACCGGGCGATCGCTTTTATAATCTGTCCATGTAACGCGATCGCCCTTTTTGATATCGTGCTTACTCATTGCTCACCTCCAATCGATAATTTCATCAATCGGGTCGCAATCATCCCATTTGTCTAATTCTTCGACGCGAAAATCGTATTCTTCTCGTTCGATTTTTTCATCAATTCCATAAGGAAAATTTTTAACAATCCATCCCAGACCATAAGGGCTTTTTTTAACCTCATAACCTAATGATTCCAATTGCTTTCTGATTAATTTAGCTTGAGCTTTATAATCGACCATAGTAAAAATCCGTCCTGGAATGCCAGGACGGGGCAAGTGGAGTTATTAACTGCGACGCTCGTCGCAACAATCATCCGGTACTTTGGAAACATCGATTCCCATCGACCGCGCTAGCGCTTTAGGCGATACTCCAAGCAAACTCGCCATTTCCATAAATCTATCTACTCTGGGTAACTTTTCGCCTGCAATATAGAAAGTTACAGCAGAAAGAGATAGACCTAAATCTTTGGCAAACGCCTTTTGAGTATAGCCAGCACTCTCAATCAGGGTTTTCAAGTTATCTTCTTTAGTAGATGTTTCTGTATTCATTTTACATCAGATATCTACTTTAGTAGGTTGACAGGCAATGCCTTGTCTACTAAAGTAGATATTCATAGACAACAAAAAACAGCCCTTTTACCAAGGGACGCTCCGGCACGAGTTTGTCATAGGTATTCAGGCTGTTCGACAATTGTCTGTCAATATGCAGGGTTTTGGATTAAAGACTCTGTAAATTTGATGCGAGGTATTATTTTGACTCCCGAATAATTGAAAGAAGAAATCGCCAAACGCGATCGCATCATTGCCGAACTAGAAAAGCAAAACGCTCGACTCAAAGAAAAGATTCGCAACGCCAAAGATATCTCTCCAATCGAGCGCATTAGCTTTGCTAGGGTGCGTCGTTTGGCACGAGAAGCTTGTATGGAAATAGCCAGGCAGGGAAAGCAATTTATCTTGTCGATGGGTAAAACAACCAGAGCCTTTCGCAAGCTTCGTCAAATCTGGGATTTACTCATCGAAGACGATTGGTATCTCAGCGATATTTTTCCCCAACTCGACCCAGATAGAAAAGAAGAAAAACCGACAGGAACGCCCTGTAAGTATTGCTTCGAGCGCATCTTATGGGTTCCCTCCGATTGGGGTTCTTGGTTTCCCATCGATGCCGATACTCACAAGCGCCATCGATGCCAGCAATATAGCGAACGGGGGTATTATGCCAGTTAAATAAAACGTATCGATTAAAGTAAATGTTGAGATTGCTATGTATTCCTATTGAGAATGCAGTATAGTTTTGCGTCTTAAAATACTGTTTTATTAATGTCAGTTTTTTAACTGCTTTATACTGACAAAATAAACTGTTATTCGGCGTTAAAATCAAATAATTCTTATTAGCAACTATGACGTTTGTTGATAGTGCTAATAAAACGCGATCGCCAACATTTAAAAAGCACAAAAAAAAGCGCTATCGCACTCTATTGGGGAATTCAGCGCGATAGCTCCCATACGAAGTTAACCACAATATTGTGATTAAAATTATTATAACAGATGATAATCGTCAAAAGTCCTTCTGTGTGGATGATACACTTAAATTCAATTCAAAATAAACCCGCCGAATGGATAAATCTAGCTGCTATAGAACAACTACTTTATTTAGAAAATGAAGAAATTGTACAAATTAAATTTGCATCTGGTAAAATAATTTCCTATCGAGGCGAACAAGCCAAAATGTTTTTGGTCGAACTGGCTAAATGTCCCGGTCTAGGATAGAGACGCGATATATCGCGTCTGTACGTCTCTCGCATCCTGCCTGTCCGTGCGACTGGGGGAATGCGGTAGAAGTAGCTAGCTACCGCCACGGGGTTAAGATTCAGTTTTTAAATAGAACTAGACGTTTCTGTTTTAAATCGTTCACAGACGTTTCTTACCCCACTCATCACGCCCAATCCGGTTTTAGTAGGAATCAGACGGTACTCGCTGACCCGGCTTGTACAACAGTTTTTGGGAATTCACAATCGAGGGAAGGTGAGGTAATAGCTAAACACAAAATCCCCATGCGAGGTTAATCATGACAATAGTTGGAATCGATGTAGGTTGCCAGGTTTCTATAGCCGTGGCAATGTCTCATCATTTCATCCCATCATGACTTTTTAACCCATCCCGTCAACAAGGCTAAGGATTTCTATGACTCTTGCGAGTTTCATCAAATCGAGCCAACGTTTGACAAACTCAATGAACTGGCTTCTTTAGGCGATGTATTTGTCTTTGAGCCGACTGGCAGCTATTCGCTGCTGTGGCATGACAATCTACTGCGTTTGGGTAAAGAAGTAAGGCTCATTTCACACAATAAGATATCGTCGTATCGCGACTTGTGCGGTTGGTCGTACAAGGATGACGAACACGATGCGGTTGTGTGCGCCTATTATGGCTGGCTGAACCTTGACAATTTATCGGCTTACAATCGAGTGCGCCGTCCGCTCGTCCAAGCTGCTTACTTGCGATTTTTAGAAAAAGAGCGCATCGCTCGCGATATCAGAATTGCTGCCAATCGCGGTTGGAATCTGATGCACCGGGAATTTCCTGAAGGGATAGTTAAAACGCCATCGGCAAGTTGCGAGCGCATTGAATCGATCTGGCCGTTCATCGCAGGCGAAACGCTCACCGACAGAACGCGATCGAAACAGAGAGCCAAACTAACCGACTCCATCGGTACGGCGGCGCGGTTGGGATTCTCAGGAGAACTGATTAGCTATGCCGAGCGCGTCTGTCACTTACACGATGCCAGATTACAAGTCAAACGCGAATTCGATTCATTCTTGGCGCGTGACGAGTACGCTTGGATAAAACCCGTCTTTGACGAGTTTGGCTTTAGCACCTTCGAGCGCACTATCTTTTTGTGCCAGTTCGACCCGTTCGGTCAATTTCTTGACGCTCGCGGTAAGGAATTGAGAATCGAACTCAAACGCAGAAAAGCTCACGGAGGCAAGCATATTACCCGACGCATCGGACGCAACAAATTCCATTCGGTAATGGGCAAGGCGATTTATCCTTGGTCTTCTGGGAATAAGGAAGGTCATATCGTTAGCGGTTCTCAACTGGCTCGCAACCATTGGTATTTGTGGGTTAACCGACAGATAGGATTGAACTACAGTCGCCAAGGAAACGAGTTAATCGAAAGCTTCAAGCGCGATTACGAACGCGATTTGGGAGTCTCGCTAGGCGCATTAGAACAGTTGATCGCCCTATCGGACGAACAGTTATGCGATGGAATCGGACGCATCGAACACAGCGCGATCGCGTCGGCGCTGCTGCCGTTGATCGAGATGGCACAAAAGGCTAAAAAGTCTCCCTCTGCATACTTGAAGGCACAAGGCAAAACCCGATTGAGAATGTGGGCTAAGTCAAGAGTTGCCGATCGCGCGGTGAAGGTTTTGTTCAAAAAACTTACATTCGCCTACAAGCAGCGATAATAGATAAGGTAGGCTTATCGCCTACCTGCCAGTTTTGCCAAGTAGGAACGATTAGCGGTTTTAGCACCTGCTAGGGGAAAAGGAATTGGTAAGCAATTAATGGAAGCCGCGATTGCAATTTTAAAACAAAGTCGCGATTGCAATGAGATTATTATTCACGCTCAAGAATATATCAAAGATATGTATCAAAAACTAGGCTTTGACCAGGTAGGCGATCGCTTTGATGAAGGGGGAATTCCACACGTTAAGATGGTTAAAAAATTAAAGGGATAATTGCGTTTTTTAAGCTTGTCGTGTTGTCCAGATTCTTAATCTTTTTTACAGACATTCTCTTATATTTACAATGTCAGTAAAAGCACTGCATAGATCCCCGCACCGAGGGCAAATGCCCAAAAGCGACTCTGACGTTCTTCTGGCAGTTCTTCTTTAAGAACGTTCAAAATTACTCCTCCAGCGAGAAAGGCAAACAATAATGCGATCGCGGCTTTTGAAAATTCGCTTCTCACTCCGATTGCCCAACCCAAAATAATTGCTGCTGCCAAGATCCAACGACCAAGCTTTTGATAAATCTGTTTATGATTTTCTCGCAACCCAAAATCATTGACTACAAAATGCAAAGCCATTGCCAAGAAAAAGAAAAATAAACTCAAAACCCCTGGTTCTTCTCGATGCACTAGCAGATAGCCAATTAGGGCGTTGTAGAAAGCAAAAGAAACAATATGCAGCCAGAAAACTCCCTCTTCTGTCACATCTCCTTTTCCCGCCTTTTGGTTGCGCTGACGCGATACCAAAGCTGTTCGCTCTAATCCATAAAATATGGCTAAACCTAGCAAGGCTAAAAGATAAACGTGGTGTTCTAAAAAAGCCAGTGCCTCGCCTACCGCTCCCGTAACCGTCTCTTGGGCTTTACTCAATTCGGGTAAAATGTGGATGAAAACGTAGGCAACGGAAACGCCACTAGCAAACGATAGCCAAATGTTACGAGGGGTGGCTTCGAGAAAGCGTAGTCTCCCTGCAAATAAATGCACTAATGCCAGCGCGATCGCAAATAGTCCAGACCAGAAAAAGATTGTCGGATTCATTTTAACGAGAGGCTTGGAGGGTAAAAACAGTAAGTTTGGGCGCGCAGTTAATCCTTATCGGGATAAAACTAAAACCAATGCCTCGATTGACATAAAGCTGATTTCCTGACTCGCCATAGCCTTCGATCCAACCATCGACATGAACTTGTTCTTCTTCATGATTCGTCACTGCTACCATTTCTTGACGCTCGCATTTGTGCTAGTTTTTTAAGAGAATCGCTTATTCTGAGCGATTTTGGAACTTCTTTCTTCCCAGCAGGCCATCCTTCCCTTTGTCGAACGCGATCGCGGCTAAGACAATGTTTGGCAGCAGGACAATGAAACCATTAAGCATCCCCTGAATTTTTGCCCATGCTGCTGCAATTGATTCTTGGAAATTCATTAGACATCTCCGAAATAGAAATAATTTTGATAAAATTCTCATAACAATGAATTTTGCTAATCCTAAATGAGTTCTGTATTAAAATATATTAATCAAAATCCTCAAGAAGCACAAAGGCTAGT
>JAAUUT010000011.1 GCA_012031035.1 Candidatus Altimarinota bacterium
TAAAAGACTATATAAAACAAATTATTGATACTTGTATTCAACCTAAAAATTATGAGATTATAGATATTCATGGTTCGATTATAGAATATTCAAAAAAGCTTAACGATCGCTACTATCAAGACAATGTTATTGCCATCGGAGATACAGTTTCTACTGTTAATTCTTTGGGAGGAGAAGGCATTAGGCATGGGTTTAAAGGAGCCGAAATTGCTTGTCAGTATATTAAGGCTTATTTAAAACAAGAAATTGCTTCATTTGCGTCTTATGAAAAACAAATGAAAGAAACTTTTGAGGGAGATTGGAAACGTTGCGAACAGATAGGAAGAAAAGTATATCTCGAATATAGCGATCGCAAAATAGATTTAGGTGTTGCTTATTTAAAATATCTAAATATTAACGATATAATAGAGCTTCTTTTCTATTATAAATTTGAAAAATTATCCAAAGGATTATTTAAGTATCTTTCTCTAAAAATTGAATTGTTTTTTAAAAAATTTAGACTTAGTAGGTTGGTTAAAACTAAGAGCTTGCACTCTTCGCAATAACCGCCGGGGAATTGATACCCCGTCTCATTTATAAAGTCCATTAAAATGGACTGAAATAGTTAAGTTACTCAGTCCTCTTCAGAGGACTTTACATATGAGGCAGCGATTTAAATCGCTGACAGCTAATTAAGAATAGTGCAAGATTTCAGTTAGGACAAGATAAACCCCAACCTACTGTTATTCTTGGTATTACCCATAAAAAGAAGTAATAAGTCCTTTAATTGTTGCCCAATCTACTTGACGAACAGAACGGGTTAAAGCAGTTAGATTACAAGCACAAGTCGAACAATCTGCTGAATCTCGAAAAATGCACTTGCCTACACTTTTCCCTTGAAAGTCTAAACTTTTCACCCGTTTTGCTAGCGAACAAGCTCCAGGTTCGCGAATAGCATGTTTGGGATCGAACAAAAATTGGTTGACTTTGGGTTGATTTAAAGGAAATAATTGCCAACCATATTCATCAGCTTTTAAAGTAATTAATTCCTTCAACTTTTGGCGATCGCAAGTTGTATAAGCAAATGAATCTTGCAGACTTTCTGCGGTCGTTCCTGAGACGATAATGCCTCTTAACTTTTTGAGATCTCTTACTACCCAATCAACCGTTTCTGAGAATAGAGGAATGCTTGAGGGAGGAAGCGTTAAATGGACATAAGCACCGCGCTGTCTGTTGGCTAGAAAGCAAAGGCGATCGCGGATAAACTTGCAAAATCGAGTTTTCTTGACTAAAGTCAATAGATAAAGCTTTTTCTTGTAATATTTCAGATAGTTCTCAATAAAAATTTTTTAAAATCTTGTTATATTATAACCATCAAAATAAGTTTTGATGGTTATAATGTTGCTGAGTTGTTTTTAGATGGCGCACTTCAGTTGGGTCTTGTACCACATCGAATATTGGAAGCACTCGCCATGCCACATCTTCAAGTTTTAGCAACTAAAAATAGTTAAAGAGCTTCATAGATTTGATAATCCTAAAAGCCTTATGGGTGGGTTATCTTGCGGTACAGTTATACTACAAAGCACGCAATCTCAAGTTACTGGTAACAAAAAAATTCCCCTCTCCAAAATTAGGAGCGGGGAAGAAATGATTGATACTCGTTACTATTTAACTTTCTATTAAAGTTTTACTCCACATTCGGGACAGAACTTGTTGCTTGAAACATTAATTGCTCCACAACTATCGCAAGTAGTTGGTGCATTTTCTACACGGGGAATTTTTGGTTCTGGCAAACCAACCATCTGTGCGTTGCTTTTGCCAGGAGCTACCATTGGATAGCAATTTTCATCTTTAGTGACGTGCGCATCAACTAAAACAGGGCCATCGTGCGCCAGCATCTCGGCAATTTTATCGCTAAGTTCGGCGCGATCGCGAATGGTAATGCCTTTAATGCCGAATGCTTGGGCTAATAGCTCGAAATTAGGCGATCCCGTCTGCATATTAGAAGAAGAGTAGCGCTCGTCATAGAAAGCTTGCTGCCACTGGCGTACCATTCCTTGCCAGCCGTTATTGATAATTACGGTCTTGACATTGATTTTAAACTGTGCTAAGGTCGCAAGCTCTTGTAAGTTCATCTGGAAGCTAGCATCGCCGCTGATGCAGATAACTTCTTTATCGGGGACTGCTAGCTTAGCTCCCATAGCCGCAGGCATTCCATAGCCCATCGTTCCCAAGCCAGCGCTAGAAATCCAACGGCGCGGACCAGCTTTGAGGAACTGAGCGGCCCACATTTGGTGCTGTCCGACATCGGTGGTAAAGTAGCCGTAGGGAGCCTGACGACCGACTTCTACAATAACTTCTTGAGGAGAGATGCTATCGCTGTGACGAGGTACGACAAGCGGATAATCGTCGCGCCAGCGTTGAATGCGCTCTAACCATTCTTTTGTGCGTCCCCGACGAGACGGGTAATCTAATTCTCTAGCTCGTTGTAGTAATTGTTCTAGGACTTGGCGCACGTCTCCAACGATAGGGACTTCGGGAGTACGATTTTTGCCAACTTCTGCGGGGTCGATATCGATATGAATGACTTTAGCGCGAGAGGCGAATTCATCTAGTTTACCCGTAACGCGATCGTCAAATCTCGCACCTACAGCAATCAACAAATCGCATTCTGTAACGGCAAAATTAGCATAGGCCGTCCCGTGCATTCCTAACATCCCAACAGATAGGGGATTATTTTCGTCAAACGCACCTAACCCCATAAGCGTTGTGGTGACGGGAAGCTCAAAACGTTCGGCTAGTTCGTGAATTTGAGCGTGTGCGTTAGATGCGATCGCGCCTCCACCGACGTATAATAAAGGTCGTCTGGATTCTTCAATGAGATTTAAAGCCGCATTGATTTGACGGGGATTGCCTTTAACGGTAGGGCGATATCCAGGGGTCTTAACATTGCCTGGTTCGATGGGAATGTAATCGCACTCTTCTAACCCTACATCTTTGGGAATGTCGATTAATACTGGCCCCGGACGACCCGTACTGGCGATGTGAAAAGCTTCTGCAACAATCCTAGCCATATCGCTAGCTTGGCGAACGACATAAGAATGTTTGACAATTGGTAAGGTAATGCCATAAATATCGGTTTCTTGGAAAGCATCAGTCCCAATGGCAGCGCGCGGAACTTGACCTGTCACTACTACCATTGGAATAGAATCCATGTGAGCGGTAGCAATCCCCGTCACTAAGTTAGTCGCGCCGGGGCCAGAAGTTCCAAAACAAACGCCTACTTGACCCGTTGCACGAGCATAGCCATCGGCTGCATGAGCAGCGCCTTGCTCGTGTCTGACCAAAATATGCTGGAGTTCTCCTCTCGCTTCAAATTTATATAGCTCGTCATAAATAGGCAGTATCGCACCGCCAGGATAGCCAAAAATATGCTTAACGCCGTGGCGCACAAGACTATCCATTAAAATAAAGCCACCAGTGCAACGTTGGGGAGCGGTTTTCAGAAGGGTTATTGTCGGAGGAACGCTTGAAGAAACCACAGGGCAACCTACTTAAAATTTGTCTAGTTTTTTTGGTAATTTTGTCGCTTATGATGCAATAAGCTTAAGAACATCTTTGGTATGCTCTTATACCTTTAAGTTTAATAGTTAAAGCTAACGCGACACCACTGTCAATAAAAAATCTTTTTTACTCTGGACAAGCACTTTGTTATGCACGACAGGAGAAAACTCATATTGTGAAACAAAGCTAAATGTTTGAAAGTTTAGCATCTCCTGACAAAAAACTTGCTTTCTTTACATTTGTTCACAAGTAAAAGTTGAAATGCGATCGCTAAAAAAATTTCCCCTTCCTAAAAAACAAGGAAGAGGAAACAAGTTCAAGAGCAGCACTTTTCTAGTAGGAATATCCTTCTAGAAACTCGGATTAGTAATCGAAATCGCCGCCGCCGCCGCCAGCGCCAGCAGGAGACTTATCTTTTTCAGGCTTGTCTACAACGATACATTCGGTAGTCAATACCATGCCTGCGATGGATGCCGCGTTTTGCAGTGCAGAACGAGTTACTTTTGCGGGGTCAACGATACCAGCGTCAAACATATCGACGAATGTTCCTTGAGCCGCATCGTAGCCGACGTTGAACTCTTTCTCTTTAACGCGCTCGGCAATTACCGCGCCATTTTGACCAGAGTTTTCGGCTATGCGCTTCAGGGGAGCAAGCAGGGCGCGAGCAACGATTTTAGCACCCGTTAACTCTTCGTTAGCGAGATTCTTAGGGGCCCAATCTTCGAGTTGAGGAGCGAGGTGCGCCAGAGTCGTACCGCCGCCAGGAACGATACCTTCTTCAACGGCTGCTTTGGTTGCGTTAATTGCATCTTCTAGGCGCAATTTCTTGTCTTTCATTTCGGTTTCGGTAGCTGCGCCAACTTTAATCACGGCTACGCCACCAGCCAATTTAGCCAGACGCTCTTGCAGTTTTTCTTTGTCGTAGGAAGATTCAGTTTCTTCGAGTTGACGGCGAATTTGCTCGCAACGAGCCTTGACTGCTTGTTCGTTACCTTCGGCAACGATGGTGCTATTTTCTTTGGTGATGGTGATGCGGCGAGCTTTTCCGAGCATTTCAACCTTAGCGCTTTCTAGCTTCAAGCCAGCATCTTCGCTGATAACTTGACCGCCAGTGAGGGTTGCAATGTCTTCGAGCATTTGCTTGCGGCGATCGCCAAAGCCAGGAGCCTTAACAGCAGCGACATTCAGGACTCCGCGCAGGCGGTTAACTACTAAAGTAGCGAGGGCTTCTTTCTCAATATCTTCAGCGATAATGAGTAAGGGTTTGCCTTGACGAGCAACTTGTTCGAGGACGGGAACGAGATCTTGAACCAAGGCAATCTTTTTATCGGTAATCAAGATTAAAGGATCTTCCATGACCGCTTCCATGCGCTCTGCATCGGTGACGAAGTAGGGAGAAATATATCCCTTATCGAAGCGCATCCCTTCGGTAATTTCTAGTTCGGTAGTCATGGACTTGCCTTCTTCGAGGGAGATAACGCCCTCTTTGCCCACTTTGTCCATGGCGCTAGCAATCATTTGACCGACTTCTTCGTCGTTACCCGCAGAAATCGAACCGACTTGAGCAATCGATTTAGAATCTTCTACTGCTTTGGCGTGTTCGGCAATTCTTTCTACTAAGAAATCAGTGGCTTTTTCAATCCCGCGCTTAAGTGCAATGGGGTTAGCACCAGCCGCAACGTTACGTAAGCCTTCTTTAACGATTGCGTGAGCGAGTACGGTAGCAGTTGTGGTTCCATCTCCAGCAACATCATTAGTTTTGGAGGCAGCTTGGCGGATTAGAGAAACGCCAGTATTTTCGATATGGTCTTCGAGTTCGATTTCTTTAGCGATGGTGATCCCGTCGTTAACGATTTGGGGAGCGCCAAATTTTTTCTCTAGTACAACGTTACGTCCTTTGGGGCCGAGCGTAATAGCGACGGCTTCATTTAAGATATCGATACCGCGCTCTAGAGCGCGACGAGCTTCGTCGTTGTAGATAATTGATTTAGCCATAGTGATGCCTCTTGCGAATAGATCTCGTGAATTGGGTGGTTAGTAAGTTATTAAAATTTAGTAACAATTAAGCAACGATTGCTAAAATATCTTTCTCGGATAGCAAAACGTATTCTTCGCCGCCGAGTTTTACATCGGTGCCAGCATACTTGGAGTAGAGAACTTTATCTCCTACTTTGACTTCTGGCTCAGAGCGACTGCCATCGTCGTTGCGCTTGCCAGCACCAACGGATACGACTTCTCCGATTTGAGGCTTTTCTTTAGCATTGTCGGGCAGGAGAATTCCACCAGCCGTTTTTTCTTCTGCTGGGCTGACTTTGACAAAAACGCGATCGCCCAATGGTTTGACGGTTGAAACACTAATGCTGATTGCTGCCATGAAATATCCTCCAAATTACTCTTCTTTAAGATAGTGCCAAACTTCGATTTAATTTTTTAGCACTCTCACCTTACGAGTGCTAATTTAGCGAAATGAGATGGGTCATGGCAACTCCTATTCAAGTACGGGTTTCCGAACTTTTTGATAGCGGATCTCTCATAACCTCTGCTATCTGCCTTCTGGAATGAGAGTGGGGAATAGGAAATCTGTTGCCTGTTCCCTAAATTTAGTAACCAATTTGCATGTGTGACAGCTTATGACAAGAGTTCTTCGGCTAGGCTTTTCATCGTGCGCTCGAAGGGAGTAGTATCATTGAGTCCCCGTGTTAAGATTAATGCTCCTTGAATTCGCAAAATCGCTTCTTGGGCGCGAATGGTTGCTAGTTCTGCCTCAATACCAGCTTCTTTGAGTACGTCAGCTAATACCTCAATCCATACGGTTAATGCCTGTTTGATGCGTGTGTGAAAGCGATCGCTCGACTCTTCTAAGGTTAAAATTGCCCACAAGCAAGGCGTTTGACCGCGATCGTAAAATACCTCGACTTGCTGGCACATGGCTTGCAATCGCTCTAGTGGCGAAGCATTACTGCGTAAAATCTTCAGAATATTTGTTTCTACCCAATTATCGATATAATCGAGTGCTGCACGTACCATTTCCTCTTTTCCTCCAGGAAAATAGTGATACAGACTCGCTTTACCCAACCCAGTCACTTTAGAGATTTGCGCGAGGCTAGCTCCTTCATAACCATATCGCCGGAATAAATTTACAAGTACGAGAACGATCGCTTCTTTTGACATTCTGAAATAATCGATTTTCTTTTTGACATTGTACCGAACGTTTGGTACTCTGTTTTTTGTACTGAATGTTCGGTACAAAAAAATGAGAAATTACTAAACCTATGGCTGCTAAAATTGCTGGATTTCGACTGGGAATTTATGTATTTAAAGATGCCGAAGTCATCGACTTTGCCGCTCCTTATGGAGTATTTTCGGTAGCGCGACGCTTCGATCCCGAATTGGATGTCTTTTTAATTGCAGAAACATTACGTCCCATTCAAACCCAAGCTGGCTTTACAGTTTTGCCAAACTATGGATTTAGCGATCGCCCTGCGATGGATGCTTTCCTGATTCCTGGTGGCTTTGGGACGCGACAAGAACTTTACAATCGCAATCTGCACGATTATATTGACAAATTATCAAATTCATGCATTTTGACGAGCGTTTGTACGGGTTCTTGGATTTACGGAAAAATGGGGTTGCTCGATGGGATTCCTGCAACAAACCGCAAAGAAGGCGATCGCACAGAAACCTCTACAATGGGCAAAGTTCCGATTGACCGACTTGCAGAAATTGCACCTGCTTGCCGCATCAGTCGAGCGAGAGTCGTGGATGCAGGACGCATCGTTACAGCAGGGGGAATCTCTTCAGGGATGGAAATGGGATTTCATTTGCTCCGACGTGCAGGGTACGACGAAACGTTTATAAACGAAGTGGCACGAACGATGGAATATCATCAAGCATATAACCTCTATCGAGACGATATCGAATTTAGCGAGATGGACGGGTAAACTAAGACTAGACTATCTGATTCAATACGCCATCTTGAATTCACCCATCAAGCAACAAAAACTCAAAATTTCTCTGTTAGTTAGCGATTTATCTAGTCGCGGTGCGGCTAGATGGGGAGGAGCCGTTCGTCCTTTCTTGTTAGCGCAAGCTTTACAGACACTCGGTCATGAAGTCAAAATGTTTGGAGTGGCATTCGAGCGCGATGCACCTCCGATAAACAATACTGATATTTCAATTACTGCTATTCCCTGTAACTATTATGCAGGTGTTGTCGGGAGCGCGATCGCGCTGAGCAAACTTTTACCGAAAATTGATGGCGATATCCTCTATGCCGTCAAACTAAAACCGACTAGCTTTGGCATAGGATTGCTCAAACAAATGCAAAGTCGTCGTCCGTTGCTTGTCGATATCGATGATTGGGAGATGAGTTGGTTTGGCGGCGACTGGTGGAAACCCCCCAAATTCAAACATTTCGTCAAAGATTACTTCAAAGCGGACGGCCCTTACAAACATCCAGACAATCCCGTGTATCTAAAATGGATGGAAAGTTTGCTCGATCGCGCGGATGCTGTAACCCTTCATACTCAGTTTATCAAAGAGCGTTTCGGAGGAATTTATATTCCTAATGGCAAAGATATCTCGCTATTTTCTCCCGATAAGTACGATCCCGATGAAAGCCGTGCTAAATATGGCTTAGCCGATTATAAAGTCTTGATGTTTCCTGGCGCACCTCGTCCGTATAAAGGAATCGAAGATGTTTTGATTGCTTTGGATAAACTCGATCGCGACGATTTAAAATTGGTTATTGTCGGCGGTAGTCCCTACGACGACTACGACAAGAAACTTATGGAACAATGGGGACGAAGGATTATTCAACTGCCCAAATCTCCCGTGCAAGCAATGCCGGAAATCGTTTCTGCCGCTCACATTATCGTCGTTCCCCAACGCAATATGCCTGCTGCCTTGGCACAGTTTCCCCTTAAGTTAACCGATGGCATGGCAATGGAAAAACCCGTCTTAGCGACGCGAGTAGGTGATATTCCTGAAATTTTAGGCGATACGGGGTATTTAGTCGAGCCAAACTCGCCAGAACAACTTGCCGCTCAAATTGAGTGGATTGTAGAACATTTAGACGAAGCGAACGAAAAAGGCAAACAGGCAAGACAGCGATGCTGCGATCGCTATAGCATCGATACAATGGCGGATCTACTCGCTGAAGTTATCGATCGCGTTGCCACTAGATAAATCTTCGGCTTAGATATTTAAACTCTTGTGTTTGATGTAGGGCGGAAAAATATGTTCGCCCTCAATTTTATAGTAGCTATTGATTGAGGTAAAAGCTGAAAAAACGTACAAGACAATTTCATCGGCTGCAATTTAAAGTGACAGAAAACAGGTTACAGGTGAGATGAGAGAAAGAGGAAAATATACGAAGACACAAGAGCAGGTTAGGTTTTGGAATACTAGCGACTGCGGTAATGTTGAAATTATGCGTGCCACTTATGTAACGCATTCTTTTCCTCGGCACTCTCACGAGAGTTTTGGAATTGGCATTGTTGAAGATGGGGCACTAAAATATGCTCTCCAAGAGGGAACCCATGTTATTCCAACTGGCAATCTCGTTATCGTCAATCCTGGAGAAGTTCACTGGGGTCATGCAGCAGTTGATACGGGTTGGACGTATCGCATTTTTTATCCTGAAGTCGCTTTACTAGAAAAAGTCGTCTCGGAAGTTAGAGAGAGAAATTGCTATCTTCCCTATTTTCCGAATCCTAATATTCAAGATAAAAGCTTGGCTCCACTAGTTTTGAAGCTTTTAGATACTTTTGCAACACCTTGTAGCCTTTTAGAAAGAGAATCTCGCCTTTTAGGGGTATTAGCGCAATTAGTAACGAACTATGCTAGCGATCGCCCTTCTTTTAAAACTATCGGTCAAGAAAGTCGAGCCGTCAAGCTAGCACGAGAATATCTAGAAACAAATTCTGCTTATAATATTTCTCTCGAACAACTCGCTTGTCTTACTAACCTTAAACCACTGCGCCTTTTAAGAGTCTTTCGCAAAGAAATAGGGATACCGCCCCATGCTTATTTAACGCAAGTTCGCATCTTACGCGCCAAAAAACTTTTATCTCAAGGGATAACAATCGCTCAGGTAGCTTGGGAAACGGGTTTTGCCGATCAAAGTCACCTCAGCCGACATTTTAAGCGCCTTGTGGGAGTTTCTCCAGGACAGTATCAAAATTCAAAATTTAAAGTTCACAATGTTAGAAATTCAATTTTCTAGTTATTTTCCAGGAGTAGTAGGTAAGATTGCCGAGGCTCATGCTACTTATTACTATCTCCATTGGGGATTAGATAAATCTTTTGAGACAGAAGTCGCTACAGAATTAGCAGAGTTTATCAGCGAGTTTGAGCCTGAAAGAGATGGTCTTTGGATAGCACTTTGGAAGAATAAATTTGTCGGTTCGATCGCGATCGATGGTCGAACAGCAAATATCGAAGGGGCGCGATTGCGTTGGTTTATTGTCTCTCCTGAGTTTCAAGGTTTAGGTGCTGGCAAAACACTAATCTCTCAAGCTGTCAATTTTTGCCAATCTAAACATTATTCGCGCGTCTATTTGTGGACTTTTCAAGGATTAAGTACAGCACGCTTGCTTTACGAACGTTTCGGTTTCTTTGTTTCTCAAGAAAATTTTGCCGATTTTGGGGGTCAAAAGTTAAGGTTACAGAAATTGGAATTGATTTTAGGCTCTAATCTTTAGAAACAAGATTTAATAGGGGTTTTGGCGATTACACTCCGCGTAGCGGTAAAGTCGATCGCTCAAAGGGCGATCGCATTGACACTTAACCGTCCAGACGGTATAGTAAAAATGAAGAAGACAATAAACGTCTGCCAAAAATATGGTCAATGTTCAGAAAACCAAGTCGCCCTTTCAAACCCGCGACACTATTTTGCAAGCTACCAGTCAAGTCATCCTTGACAAAGGCATAGAAGGGTTAACCTTAGATGCAGTTGCCAAAGAAGCAGGAGTGAGCAAAGGAGGGTTACTTTACCATTTCCCAAGTAAAGAAGCGCTCATTGTAGGTACAATCGCGAAATTAATTGACGACCACGAAACAGCATTACAACAAGAATTCGATCGCGATGAAAACCCAGGTACGTCCGGTCAATGGGTACGGGCGTATTTAAGAGCGACGCTGAATTATGATAAACAAGCATTGGCATTAATTGCCCCTTTAGCGCAAGCAGCTATTGCTAACCCAGACTTGTTAAAACCCGCACTCGACCTAGATAAACGCTGGCAGCAAAAACTCGAAGCAAGTGGTTTTGATTTAGTGGAGGCAACTATTATTCAACTCGCAATCGATGGTTTGTGGTTGAGCGAATCTTTTAATATAGGATCGCTTGAGGAACCGTTGCGATCGCAAGTTATAGAGAAGCTTTTAGCGATGACTTATGGTAGGGGAATGGGAGAGACAATGGAGACAAGGGGACAAGGGGACAAGGGGGAATAATTCTTTCGATTTCCAACTTCTCCGAGCGAAGATAAAGCCTTTACAAAACTTCTTTTCATTCCTTATCACTTCGCTTAATGGGTTAACCGTTGGGCTAAATTTCTTTGAACTAGAGAGAGTAAGAAGCTATGCGCTCGGTTTTTGTTGAATCTGTTTCTAGAATACTTAGTTTGATAATAGTAGCAGTAGTTACTTCAGATGATGGCTCGTTAGCTCAATCTAATCATATTGTCCAGTCTAACGAGGAGTCGGAATCTCGTTCTTCGCGTAGCTACATTGGTATTGGCGGTAACATCGGTTTTAGTGGCGGAAAAGATGGACTAGGAGAAGGTGGGATTGCTCTTGTGAGTAATTGGGCCCTAAATGATTTCCTATCGCTTCGCGGTGTCACTATCTTTAGTGATTCATTAGTGAGTACTACTGCTCTAACAATTGATTTTCCAATTGGAAAGCCGTCTGCTGAGGCAATTCAGTTCATTCCTTTTATTGGAGGTGGCATATTACTAACCAATAAAGATTATGACTTTGGCGACACGACAATTGATGGGTTAGTAACGGCAGGTATGGATATACGTTTGTCTTCTCATTGGATGACAACAATAAACGTTAATGTCGGTCTAAGAGACGAAACGGATGTTGGAGTAGTGCTAGGGGTTGGATATAGTTTTTAGAACGTTAGAAAGTCACCATGAACTTAGAAAAGTTACCAAAATCTTTCAATCGATCGCTACTGACTTGGATTATTACAGGGGGGGCGATCGCGGGTGGGATAGTTTATTATGGTATTTCCCAAACTAACCAAGTACAAAAAACGCCTGAACCGATTCAAAAAGCGTCACTTCCGAGGCAAATAGTTGCTTTAGGGCGATTAGAACCAGAAAAAGAGGTAATTCGAGTATCGGTTCCGGCAGCGCTTAGTAACGATCGCATCGCTCAACTATTGATAGAAAGGGGACAACGGGTAAAAACGGGTCAAGTTATTGCTATTTTAGATAGCCGCGATCGCCTGCAAGATGCTTTATTAGAAGCACAAAAAGATGTAAAAGTAGCGCAAACCAAACTGGCACAGGTAAAAGCGGGGGCTAAATCGGGCGAAATTGCCGCTCAAAAAGCTGAAATCGCTAATTTACAGGCACAGTTGCAAGGCGATATGGCAACACAACAAGCAACGATTACTCGCTGGCAATCGGAAGTTAATAATGCCCAAGCAGACTACAATCGCTATCAATCTCTCCATCAAGAAGGCGCTATTTCATCCTCAGAATTCGATCGCAGACAACTTGCTTTACAAACTGCCCAAGCACAACTCAATGAAGCACAGGCTAATAAAGAACGCACTGAAGACACCTTACAAAAACAGATTCAATCGGCGAAAGCCACTTTAAGTCAAATTGCTGAGGTGCGTCCCGTTGATGTAGAAGCTGCCCAAGCTGAGGTAGATAAAGCGATCGCAACCGTTCGACGCGCCGAATCCGAACTCAAACAAGCATCCGTGCGATCGCCGATGGCAGGTAGAATTTTAGAAATTTATGCTAAACCGGGAGAAGTGGTTGGTAATAATGGCATTGCCAACTTAGGACAAACCGACCAAATGCAGGTTGTCGCCGAAGTTTATCAAAGCGATATCGATTTAGTGCGTGTCGGTCAACAGGTGACGGTGACAGGTGAGTCTTTTGCCCCAGAATTACGGGGTACTGTCCGTCAAATTGGTTTAGAAGTCACTCAGCAAGAAGTTTTTAGCAACCAACCAGGAGAAAATCTCGACCAACGAGTTATCAAAGTCAGAATTCGCATCGATCCCAAAGATAGTCAGCGCGTTGCAGGTTTAACGAATTTACAAGTAAAAGTCGCCATTCAACCTTTCACTTCCAAAGACGATCGGCGTTTTGCAAGTTTCACTAATTAAATTAACTAATTCGATTTTAAATTATGTCTTGCAAATTATTTTTTCTCTGGTGTCGTTTCTTACGACAAAAAACAAAAACCCATCCTTTGACGAGTTTTGCGATCGCGGCTTGCAAGTGGTTTTGGGTTAATGAAATCGAAAAGGAACGTCAAACCCTTTGTCTTCTCTTTGCTTTGTGTCAAATTAACTGGATAAACATTTACGAAATTCTAGAAGATATGATTCGCTATCCCATGTAAAAACTTATGTTTAAAAAACTCTTTCGCAAAACACCTCTAGCATGGTTGCAACTAAAACGAGAAAAAACGCGCCTTGCAGTAGCCTTAGCAGGAATTGCATTTGCAGATATTTTGATGTTTTTTCAATTAGGATTACTAGAAGCACTTTTTGATTCTGTTGCTAAACCCTATAGCACTCTCCAAGGAGATCTATTTATCATCGATCCCTTATTTGAAAGCTTGATGGTGATTAGAAGTTTTCCGAGAGATCGATTGTATCAAGCCGCCGGGGTGCAAGGAGTTGAGTCAGTTGATTATATGTACATCGACCAGGGAGAATGGCGCAATCCCCAAACCCTTAAAAATCAAGCAACAATGGTTTTTGCCATCGATCCCGATACATCTTCGATGTCATTACCAGACGTGCGATCGCATTTAAACGAACTAAAATTATTAAATCGAATTTTATACGACCGAGCGGGGCAAGCAAGTTTATTTGGAGACATCACCGAACAGCTTCAGCGATATCCTTCGGTTCCCATCCAGTTCAACGATATTCAAACTCAAGTTGTTGGAACCTTTGTCTTGGGGGCATCTTTTACCGCTAATGGAAACATTATTACCAGCCATTCGACCTTTCTACATCTCTTTCCTAAACGCGATCGCGACGAGATAGATATTGGCATTATTAAACTCAAACCAGGGACAGATATCAAGCGGGTTCAATCCACCATGCGATCGACCTTTGATGATGTTTTAATCCTCACCTATGACGAGTTTGTCAAACATGAAAAGCAATATTGGGAAACAACTAGCCCAATTGGATTTCTGTTCGGTTTTGGGGCTGCCATTGGATTTGTGGTGGGAACAGTTATTGTTTATCAAATTCTTTATTCTGATGTTTCCGACCACTTACCAGAGTATGCCACCCTTAAAGCCATGGGTTATGGCGATCGCTATCTAATGGGCGTTCTCATCCAAGAATCTCTAATTATGGCAGTTTTAGGGTTTATTCCAGGGTTTGCGATTTCGTTAGGACTGTATCACATCGCAACAGCAGTAACCTTTATTCCCGTAACGATGAGTGTTAATCGTGCCACTTTGGTACTGACGTTGACAATCGTTATGTGCGTTGCCTCCGGTGGTATTGCCATGCGGAAGCTACAAGCCGCCGACCCCGCCGACATTTTTTGAGTTTAAAGTACAAAGTACGTCTAAGGACGGGCTACGCCAACAAAGTTCAAAAATTTAGAAGTTCAGTAGTCAGGAGTTCGGTGAAAAGGAAACAGAAGGAAATATATCAGTTTCTCCCCGTCTCCCCGTCTCCCCCACTCCCCCACCCTCCTACTTCCCAATGACCAATGACTAATTTAGTTATTTCAGCCAGCCATCTCAATCATTATTTCGGTCAAGGCGAACTTCGCAAACAAGTTTTATTTGATATCAATCTCGATATTTATGCAGGCGAAATTGTCATTATGACCGGGCCTTCGGGTTCGGGAAAAACCACTCTCCTTACTTTAATGGGTGGCTTGCGTTCTGCTCAAGAAGGAAGTCTCAAAATTTTAGATCGAGAACTTCGAGGAGCAACTAAACAAGAACTCACCAAACTTCGCCGCAATATTGGTTATATCTTCCAAGCACATAACTTGTTGACATTTCTAACAGCTAAACAAAACGTCAAGATGTCGCTTGAATTGCACGAAGAAATGCTCGGTCGCGATATGGATAAAATAGCCACTTCTATGTTAGAAACCGTTGGCTTAGGAAATCGAGTTAATTACTATGCCGACAGTTTATCGGGAGGACAAAAACAACGAGTTGCGATCGCCCGTGCCCTTATCAGTCATCCTAAAATTGTTTTAGCAGACGAACCAACCGCCGCCCTCGATAAAAAATCAGGGCGCGACGTAGTAGAAATTATGCAGCGATTAGCCCAAGAACAAGGCTGTACTATTTTGCTCGTCACCCACGATAACCGCATTCTCGACATCGCAGATCGCATTATTTACATGGAAGACGGTCGTTTAATTACTAGTTTGGAAGAGATAGCGAAAAGCGATCGCGTACCAGAGATAGAGTAATAACTTATAGTTATTACAAATAGTCATTAAGATGGAATTCCGCCAACTCAAATGTTTCATTGCAGTTGCTCAAGAACTGCATTTTGGTCGTGCTGCCGAGTCATTACACTTGAGCCAACCTGCATTAAGCAAACAAATTCAGGCGTTAGAGAACAGCCTAGAAATCCAATTGCTTGAGAGAACAAAACATTATTGTAAACTCACTTCTGCGGGACAGAAATTCTTAGAAACAGCACGTCGAGTTCTACACGACTTAGAGGAAGGCATACAAGTTACGAGACAGGTCGCTGACGGACAAATTGGTAAAGTAAGAATAGGCTTGACTGAAGCGACGCTGTTTTGCCTAGCGCCATCGATTTTGAGAACTTACCGAGAACGTTATCCACAGGTCGATCTAATTCTAACCAGTGGTGGAACGGAAACCAATGTGGAAGCACTCCGTACTTACCAAATCGATCTTGGATTCGTTTATCTCCCCATTCGCGAACCTACTCTTTCTGTGTACCCTTTATACGAAGAAAATTACATCGTGGCACTGCCCGCATTGCATCGTTTGGCTAGGCAAAAACAGATATTGCTCCAGTCTCTCGCTAACGAACCAATGATTTTTTATCCGCGATCGCTTGCTCCCGTTCTATATGCTAACTTCATTAAATGTTGCGAGCAAGCCGGATTTGCACCCAACATCGTGCAAGAAGCCGAACTCGCTCAAACTCGCTTAGGACTGACGGCGGCGGGGGTTGGAATTACTTTTGTTCTCGCCGATATGCAAAATTTGAACGCCAAAGGAGTCGTTTACCGACCTTTAATCGGAGACTTTCCCACCTTAAAACTGGCTATAGCGCAGCGACAGACAGAATCCTCATCAGTCGTGCATGAATTCGTCAAGGTATTCAAGACAACGGCATTTTCAAAAAGTAGAATAGCAAGTCCTAAACTAGATATTTGATGGGTCTTACACCCATGATTGACTAATCGGGACAGAATGACAGAACCTAACTCAGCCAAACTAAAAAATCGTCAACTTCTCAACCGCGTATACTTCAATGGCTGGACGATACTAGTAATCGCGATCGCAACTCTCATTGCTACCCCCGTTCTTTTCGTTTTAGGTAGCATCGTTTATCCTTCTGGTGAAATCTGGCAACAGTTAGCCGCTACAGTTTTAGGCGATTACATCCTCAACTCGCTTTGGTTAATGGTTGGGGTTGGAATCGGGGTCGTCGTCATCGGCGTAGGAACGGCGTGGTTAGTAACTATGTGTCGCTTTTGGGGAAGTCGGCTGTTTGAATGGGCCCTATTGCTTCCTTTAGCCGCTCCAGCTTATCTACTCGCCTATACTTATACCGATATGCTGGAATTTTACGGCCCGGTGCAAACGTGGCTGAGAATGCTATTTGGGTGGAGTAGTGCGGGAGATTATTGGTTTCCTAGCATTCGTACCCTCTGGGGCGCGATCGCGATGTTAATCTTAGTTTTGTATCCCTACGTTTACTTGCTAGCGCGGGTTGCTTTTCTAGAACAATCCCTTTGTACTTTAGAGGCTAGTCGTTCCCTCGGTTGCAATCCTTGGAATAGCTTTTTTACTGTAGCATTACCCCTTGCTCGTCCCGCGATCGCCGCAGGTTTGGCATTAGCCGAAATGGAAACACTCAACGACTTCGGAACGGTTCAGTATTTCGGGGTCAATACCTTTACGACAGGCATTTATAGCACTTGGTTTGGAATGGGAGAACGAGTAGCAGCGGCACAATTAGCAGCCTGTTTGATGCTTTTTGTCCTTGTTTTAATCTTGCTCGAAAAATGGTCGCGTCGCCAAGCGCGTTATTACCAAACTGCTAGTCAACAACATCAATTGCCTAAATATCAACTGGGTTTCGTGCGTGGTGTTTTAGCTTGGATTGCTTGTTTTGTGCCTTTCGCCTTGGGATTTCTCGTACCAGGCATCTATTTGTTATGTATGACTATCAGCAATGCCGAAGAAACTCTCAACGACAGCTTTTTTGAACTTGCTACTAACAGTTTCATTTTAGCAATCCTCAGCGCGGCGATCGCAATGCTATTTTCATTGATGATGGCTTATGGAGAGCGCTTACAACCCAATTTAGGAATGCGCTTGGCGATACGTATTGCCTCGATGGGTTATGCAATTCCTGGTTCGGTTATTGCCGTTGGCGTACTCATTCCGATGGGACATTTCGATAATGCTCTCGATAGCTGGATGCGATCGACCTTGGGTATTTCTACGGGACTGCTGTTAAGTGGGACGATAACTGCTTTGATTTATGCTTATTTGGTGCGTTTTTTGGCAGTGGCTTTGGGTGCGGTTGAGTCTAGTTTAAACAAGATAAAACCTTCTTTAGACGATGCTGCTCGCAGTTTGGGCTACAATGCCACAAGCACATTAGTTAAAGTCCACGTTCCTTTAATGTCGGGCGGAATGTTAACAGCAGCGATGCTCGTTTTTGTGGACGTAATGAAAGAATTATCCGCTACTTTAGTCATTCGTCCCTTTAACTTCGATACCTTAGCCGTGCGCGTTTATCAATATGCCTCTGACGAACGACTTGTAGAAGCCTCTGCACCCGCTTTGGCGATCGTTGTAGTCGGAATAATACCAGTAATTTTCTTGAGTTGGAGAATTGCCAAATCTCGTTCTACGACTTAAAAGGGACTGATGAGAGAGAGTATAAAAAGACAAGGGAGACAAGGCGGACAAGGGAGAAAATTGATTGCTACAAAGACACGATAGGTAAAGCGTCTCTACTCCCGAACTCCTAACTTTCATCATTCATAACTCATAATTCATAATTCATTTATTTCTTTGTGTCGCCTTATTTTGCAAAATATTAATCTGTGTAACATTTGATGGCTACCACTTTCCATACGAAAAAACGAGTGATAGCTTATAAATATGGCACAAGGAAGCAGCGATAAAAACTTCCCTAAACGTTAAAGATTAGAGCCTGTGCCGCCTGCTCTGGTCAACCCAACATTTTTCATTATCATTCGAGACACAAACCTTTCAGAGGTGGTTTCGCTCCTGAAGTTTCAACAAGATTCTTCATTCAACCAGGGAAGACGGACGATCCACAATCAACGCCTGAGTTGGCAAAGGGAGGTCCCAGAAGTAAAGAAAGTGTTGCGGTATAGTTGTAAACCTTAGTAAGCATCAAGTTTATTTATCACTTAACATCTAGGAGTCCATATCGTTTGTATATTTTATAGCCCGCCCTCTAAGGCGGGTAAATTGTTTTTTGATGACTTTACTTTTCAACTTTTAATTTTCATCATTCAGCATTTATCATTTCTTTGGTCGCTGGTTGCTGGTAATGCCTACCCTTGTATATCAAGAGTAGCGTTAGATTTGGCAAAACTCTTGAATAGGTTGCCAGATTTGCGGCATGACATCCATCAATCCATGATCGCTATTTAATTCAATTAATTGTACGTGCGATCGCGACCTGGCATAATCGCGGCTAACTCGAACGGGAATGACTTCATCGTTGCGTCCGTGCAGAATTAACGTCGGAATTGCTCTTTGTAATTGAGCGTCGTCATAGCAAGCAGCATCGATCGCAAATTGGTAGTGGAGAGGTAGCGATCGCTCTTCACCATAATGATACACCGATAAATAGCCAGACTCCTGCCATTGCCTGACCCGTTCGTCTCCCAAATAAGACAGCCACAGCTTCATAAAACCAAAAGCAGGAGCTAATAAAACCAGACGTTGAACCTGGGGATATTGTTGAGCTAGGATAGCTGCTGTTAATCCTCCCAAACTAGAGCCAATTAACACGAGTGGCGTTTCTTGTGAGGGAAACTCGGTGGCTACTTGTTCTAATTGTCGAGTTATCGTCAAATGAGAAAAATCCCCTCGATTAAGGTCGGGGATTTTTAGGGAAATCTGACAATCTGCAAAGCGATTGCGTAAATACTGAGCTTTAGCTGAGCTAGGGCTAGAAGCAAACCCATGTAAATATATATAATTTGTTATCTTCACCAATCTTTATCGCATCTTCACAGCAAAAATCAGCGATCGCTTGATTCGCGATTACAGATGCTTAGTTAGATGTTTTGAATTCTAACCTTTAGAATGCGCGATCGCTCAAGCATCTTCTTCAGTTTCTTTGGGTTGATTGGGAGAAGCTTGATAGAGAGCGTCTAGCTGTTGGCGCGCGTCTTCTACCGTCACCGAACGCATGACTAAAAGGGGTTCGTCAATCGGTTGACCCCTCTCATCCAATAATTCGGGATGAATGGTTGCACTATTAGAAGATAAATTTACCTCTTTTCGACCGAAAGAGGAATTTTTGGGCGGTGTATAGCGACGCTGCGAATCCATACTCACAGTCACTAAGCTACGTAGCAGATTACCAATCGCTAAAAAAGCGATAACTGTAAAAGCCAGAATGTAAAGTAAATGCAACATTCGAGCGTCCTCCTGGGAACATTTTGTTTGAGTAGTTTTTATAAAAAGTTGCCAAAGCAAACTTAACAAAGCATTATTTTACTAGCTTACCAAGGATAAACAAGGTTGATTCCTTATTGGGGATCAAACTTCGGGATCGATAGAGTCAGAAGCTTGATAATTACCATTCTTAATAGAGCGCCATCGCATAGCAACTTGCCAACACTGAGCGACTAACTGATGCCAAGGAACTAAAGTCGCTGTTTCTATGCCAGCTTGTCCTTCAGTTGCTTTAAATAACATCTGAGCCACATTAACTTGTTGCTGAGCTTGTTTGACGCGAGCGAGCAAATCTGCTTGTTCTTCATCTCCTAGAAAAGATATTTTCTCTGATTCTAATAAGGTACGAGCGCGAGAGAACCAATACTGAAAATCTTCTAATAGGGGTTCTAAGATGGTTTTTAATAATTCTTGTTCGGTGGGATGGGGGTTTGACATTCTTTTAAACTAGCTAACTATCCTAAAAGATATCTTAGCGTTCTTTATATTTCTTAACTTTATTTAATAAAAGTTTTAAGATTGCTGCTAAAGTTGCGATCGATCGTGGTGCTGTTCGAGCATCTCTTCTCCAGTATCTCCCGTCGTCAGCCACAAAATAGCTCTCACCCCATCGCGCAAACTTTTTTCAATCGGTTCTGGCGGTGCTTCAGAGGGAACTGATAGAGGTTTAATAACAATGCCTTGACTTCCGAAAACAATTTCTCCAATAATGAGAGCGCGACGCATATGATTTTCAGAAGTAATCAAATAAACGCTGTCGATTCCCCGTGCTTTGAGATCGTCCACGAGAGTCGTAAAGTTAGTAACAGTATCGACAGCATGATAATTTAAATGCAGGCGATCGCGTTGAATTCCAGCCTTGGTAAAAATTCGTTCTACATATCGTTGCGGACTCCCAGAAGACACCCAAATCGATATGTCAGGGTCTTTAGCAGCTAATTTAGCAGCAAAGCGTTCTCTATCTTCATGTCCGCCTAAAACAACTGCTGCTTCTGGTTCGACCAAATAGCGTTGTAATTGCTGATAGCCCCACCAAAGCGACAATCCGATGACGGGCAAAAGAAACGCAAACAGTCTTTTTTTCTGTTTATAAGGTTGAGAAACCGATACTTCTCGTCTGCGAGAGCGCATTTTGACAGACATTTACACCAACTCACACCACACTAGGCGAAAGGCAGGAACTTTTTAGAAACAATCTAAAAGCGATCGACATCATTTAACGACGAGATAAAAATAGTTATGCTCCCATCTTTAGAAGGAATTAATCTTTTAGGAATTGCCAGCCAAGCGAGATTGAAAAAGCTACAAGCTAATAATCTCAGATTACTCGATAAAAATAAAAGTTTTGAGAATTGACTCAAGAATTGCGATCGCTGACTTCTGAATGCTGATTAAATTCATAATTCATCATTCATCATTTAATTGACGGGACTGGCCGGAATCGAACCGGCGACCTAGCGCTTCAGATTGGCGTGAGTTTCCCCACTCTCTGGACTATTCCTTCACCATAGGCATTGCCCGTAGGTGGTGGCCGTTATGTTGTAGGAATTTTAACTATATAGTTCGATCTTACTAAAATTTATCCCCTCGTTTTTTTCCTACAACCAGTCTCTGCACCTTCTCTACTGGGGAAGTAGAGCTTGGCTCAAGATTACCCTATCTACGCTCGACTTAGGCTTCCTTGAATTTGACCACATTCACTAATGAAGTTTCCCTCATAATGCCCGATAATTCAGGAGGCGCTCGCTCTATCCTACTGAGCTACAGCCCCTTATTTGTCTGTTTATCGATTTTACCGTTAGACTTTGCCCTTTGTCATCGATCGCCCGATATCTTATTGATTAATGTTTCTTTTGAGATAGGATTTAAACTATGCGGATTCCTTTACCCCAATTTTCGACTGAAAATCGCCATCCCGATCGCATTGCCGAAGTCATTGAAACGATGACGACCGGATATTTAGCGCAGTGCTTAGAACCAGAAGAACTTACCTTTCCAGCGATGCCGCCTTTTGGTAGCTGGGTGAGAGCAATTGACGAAGAATCTGACAATAAAATTTTTGGGATTGTTACTTATGTCACGACTTCGCCGATTGATTCAGTTCATCGAGCGGTTGCCCTAGGATTGTCTTTAGCGGAATTGCGCGAACAACAACCGCAAATTTTTGCCATGCTCAAAACCGAGTTTCGCGTCGCAATTCTTGGCTTTGAAACCCCTCGCAGTAGTACCAACGGTAACGGTTCTTTACACGGACAAATTTATCAATATTTACCACCTCGCCCCCCTCAAATTCACCAAGCTGTTTATCGTTGTGAAGATTTAGAAGTGATTCGTTTTAGCGAACAGTTAGATTTTTTGAGAATCTTGTTACAAGTTAACGATGTTCCCGCAGAAGCTTTAATTGCCGCAGTGCTTCGAGAAATGTATCAATTGCGCAATGGCGATCGCGAATGGCTCGTCAAAGTCGGTAGAAATCTCAATACGCTCCTCAAAGATGACTACGATCGTCTTAGATATATTTTCAGCCAAGTTCGTCTCTTTTAGTTAATTTGCTGTAAGCTTCAATATCCTCTTGCAAATCTTGTTCTACTACTGCTTTGAGTTTTGAATAAAAATCTGAGGGATCGATAGCAGGCGTAAATTCATGAATGGGTTGTCCAAAGCTTCCAGAAGGTTTTGGCTTTATCTTAACCTCCGAAAGCGGATGTTCTTTGTTTCTCGAATAATTTTGAATGGAAGAATCGGCGTGCGATAGCACTATAGAATGATTGAGTTCGGCGTTAGATTGCACCTCATCGACCAACCTAATTTGAGGCGATGTTTGAAGATCTTCTTGGAAATCGTTTGACAATCGCTCGCTTTCTTCTACATCGCCTGCTAAACAATAAGATGAAGATCCGCTTTCAAACAAAGACGAAACTTCCTCTCCAGCGTAGATGGGCGTAACAGAGGAGGCGTTAGAAGAAGAAAATTGCTCCTGGACTAATTGAGGAAGCACTCGAAAAATAAGGCGTTCAAAATCATAGGTGAAGTGAAACGTAGGCTGTCCGCGCCGCAGCCACAAACTGAGAATATGTTCGACTGAAATGGCTTTGTAACGTCCCTGATAGAGCGCTTCAATGACGGCTAGACGAACCCATTTAGCAGGATATAGTCGCAGCCACTGCTCGATTAATTCGAGTGGCGTATATCCTTTTAACTCAAACCCATAACGAGTCAGTAATGTAGCTGTTTGGGTAACTGTCAATTCACTAGCCAGGTCTGTCATCAATCGTTTTGGGACAGCTAAAAATATTTTAGTAATTTTGTCATAATTCTTTTCCGATCTATTATAAAAATTTTCCACTTTGATTTATAATCATCTTGCTACATGGCTGCCTCATCCACAAATGACTCTTGCTAATAATTTTCGTAATCCTCGACAAAGACCAGCTTGCTTGTAAAGATTTAACTCGTGCAATTTTAAGACTATTTTTTAGTTTTACTGAGAGACGAGGCGCTCTACGATTAAGCCTTTAGGCTCAAATTTTTTAAGCAAGAAATTGGAATAGACAAATAAGCAAATTAAATTTACAATAATTGTATTTTATTCTAGTGTCAAAAAAAAATTTTAGATAAAGACATTAAAAAAAGGTAAAAAATAGAAGTAAAGAAGTAAAAATCTTTTGGTTGAAGCAAAAAAAGTCTTCGATTTAGGTTGACTTAAGCAATTTTTAATATATTCAGAAAAGGACAAGCCTTTGGATGCGATAAGCTTTAAAAAATCAAATCAAGCAAACAAGACAAGCGCAAGCTACATGAAAGTTTTACTTTTATATCCTCTGTTTCCCAAAAGTTTTTGGTCGTTTGAAAAGGCTTTAGCCTTAGTAAACAAAAAAGCCTTGTTACCTCCACTAGGCTTAATTACGGTCGCAGCAATTCTTCCCCAAGAATGGGAATATAAATTAGTCGATCGCAATATTCGAGAAGTCACCGAACAAGAATGGAACTGGGCAGAGTTGGTCATCGTCTCTGGCATGATCGTCCAGAAAGAAGACTTACTCGCCCAAATTAGAGAAGCCAAAAGACGAGGAAAAAAAGTGGCAGCAGGCGGCCCCTATCCAACCTCCCTCGCCGATGAAGTACAAGCGGCAGGAGTAGATTATCTTGCCCTTGACGAAGGAGAATTAACTTTACCCCTACTAGTTGAAGCCATTAGGCGAGGCGAAACAAGCGGCATATTCCGAGCGACAGAAAAACCATCCGTGACAGAAACGCCGATTCCTCGCTACGAGTTGCTAGAGTTTAGTGCTTACGATAATATGTCGGTGCAATTTTCGCGCGGGTGTCCTTTCCAGTGCGAATTTTGCGATATTATCGTTCTCTACGGTCGCAAATCCCGCACCAAAACCCCAGAACAGTTGATTGGCGAACTAGAGCGTTTATACGAACTCGGTTGGCGCGGGTCGGTTTTCATGGTAGATGATAACTTTATTGGCAACAAGCGCAATGTTAAGTTGTTGCTGCAAGAATTGAAAGTTTGGATGGCTCAAAAAAACTATACCTTTCAATTTTGTAACCGAAGCTTCGGTAGATTTAGCCAACGATCTAGAATTGCTCGAACTAATGCAGGCGTGCAATTTTAACAGTATCTTTTTAGGCGTTGAAACGCCAGACGAAGACAGCTTAACCCTAACCAAAAAGTTCCAAAACACTCGCGATTCCCTGAGCGATTCAATAGATATCATTACAAAATCTGGGCTGCGCGTGATGGCAGGTTTTATCATTGGTTTTGATGGGGAAAAGTCAGGAGCCGGCGATCGCATCGTTCAATTTGTCGAAAAAACCGCTATTCCAATGGCAATGTTCAGTATGTTGCAGGCGCTTCCCAATACGGCTTTGTGGCATCGACTCGACAAAGAAGGACGAATGCTCGAACAAAAATCTGGCATGAATCAGACAACCCTGATGAATTTTGTGCCTACTCGTCCCATTGAAGAAATTGCTCGCGAGTATATTGACGCATTCTGGCGGCTATACGATCCAAAATGCTATCTCAATAGAGCGTTTCGCCATTTTAGGAAAATGGAACCGCCCAAGCTTTCTGGCGGCTCTTTTAGTGTGAGTTGGACGGACGTTAGGGCTTTGTGTATTTTAATTTGGCGACAAGGAATCCTTCGCCAAACCCGCTGGTTGTTTTGGATCAATTTGTTTAAACTGCTTCGGTATAATCCCAGTATCGCCGTTCGCTATCTAACTGTTTGCGGTTTCCTAGAACACTTTTTGGAATACCGCCAGATTGTCAGCGACCAAATTAACGCTCAGTTAGCTGCTTATCTAGAAAGCAAATCTCCAACCATTATTCGAGAACCCGAACAAGTTGAGACGGTTTATCAAAAAGTAAGTTGAGTCAATAAAGCTTCAAAGTTCGCACTCTTGGCAAGTTAAGTAATAATCAACTTATCCGGTCAAGAATGCGAACATCTCTCGCCATCGTTCCTAGGGGAATAACGAGAGTCTTCATGCCGAAATTCGATGAGCGAAAAAAACACAGAGTTAACCAGTTATGTAGAACAAGCAGCGCAATTGCTCGATCTGTCCATTGCGCCAGAGTATCTACCAGGAGTTGTCGATAATCTAAATAAAATGGCGGCGATCGCGTCTTTAGTCACAGAATTCGAGTTACCTGACGAGCTTGAAGCCGCACCAATCTTTGAACCCTAGCAAAAAGCTCGCCAAAAAAATTGAAAATTAGGTTGACTACAAACAAAAGATAAGGAACACTATTAGCTTATGAGCAATCTGAATGGTGTGAGGAGATTTTATTCAGATGGCATTAAAGCAAAATATTTTCTTTTTCGCATCCACTCTGCGAGCTTTAGATTGTCGTCCTTGGTGGCTATCCCTGTTACTCTGGGTCGCTCTAGTTGCTCCAGCACAAGCAGCAGTTGAATTACGAGTTGCGATCGCCAAAAATCGCGACCAAATTAAAGTCGGCAGTTCGACACCTGCTATCGTTCGCGATAGTGCGGGGCGACAACTAGGAGAACTCACCGGATTGGATGCTTTTGCTGCTACAGCAAATAGCCGTGGAGTGACACTCGGTAGCTGGAGTAGCGCTCGCCTGACGATCGAACCGAGTGACGACGGACTCGTCTGGATTGGCGATCGCTGGTATCGAGGACGCACCGAATTAGTTCGTCTCGAAAGCGGCGTAACGGCGATCAATCGCGTCGGTTTAGAAGAATATCTCTACAGCGTTGTTGGTGGAGAAGCTATTCCCAGTTGGCCTCAAGAAGCCCTAAAAGCCCAAGCGGTTGCGGCTCGAACTTATGCCCTCTATCAACGGACAAAATCGCACAATCGTTTTTACGATGTCGATACATCGACGAATACCCAGGTATACAAAGGGCTGAATACCGAATACGTCAGCACTCACGAAGCCGTTAAAGCAACGATCGGACAAATCGTGACCTACAGCGGTAAAGCGATTTTAGCTGCCTTTCATTCCTCTTCTGGCGGTCATACAGAAAATGTAGAAGATATTTGGAGTTCGCCATTGCCTTATTTGCGCGGCGTGGTCGATTACGATCAAACTTCGCCCGTTTTCCAATGGACGAAAACTTTCTCCTCAGAAGAATTATCTCGTCACATTGGCGGTATTGGAAATATTAAAGCCATGGAACCAGAGAGAACCACCCGCGCGGACGAGTAATTTCAATGCGGATTGTGGGCGATCGCGGCACAAAAAGTTTGACGGGTGCTAAACTGCGTCAAGCACTCGACCTTCGCAGCACCCTGTTTACGGTTTCTGCGACCGACGGCACTTTTTATATTTCAGGACGAGGATTCGGTCACGGTCTTGGGTTGAGTCAGTGGGGAACTTATTATTTATCCCAACAAGGAATCGATTATCAGCGTATTCTCGCTCACTACTACCAAAATGCTCGTCTGACTCAAATTGATTAGTAATAACGTAAGTTGTTAGTTATAAATATTGAGATTATCGCTCCCCCTAGCCCCCCTTGTGAAGAGAGGAATTATCATCAAATCCCCTTTGTAAAGTGGGATTGAGCTAAATCGAGAAAGCTAAGTAGAGAGGCGATAGATTGCGTCTCTACATCAGTTACCAAGGGACTAAACTAGTCGTTGAAGAAGCGATCGCGCTGAATTTGTCTTTTTAGTTACAATATCTGTCGCGACAACACGCTAAAACAATCTCCTATTAGCCATTGTTAAAGCCAACAAATACCAAGGAGCGATCGCATGATACGACTCAAACAGTCACTCCAGTATACTTTTTTAGCAATTACTGCCCAAACCTTATTCGCTCTTCCAGCACTAGCAGCAGATTTTGCCTTTGGCGAGACGGCGGCAAAGGAAACAGAATATTTATCGAAAAATTTGGCAGGGCGCAGTATTGGCAGTCAAAAAGAACAAGACGCGATCGCCTACCTATCTCAACGATTGAGCGATTTTGGCTATCAACCAACTTTACAGCCTTTCAGCTTTGAGTATAACGGTCAGACTTACAACTCTTTCAATATCATTGTCGAGCGCAAAGGAACCTCTGGAAAACAAATTATAGTAGGCGCTCATTACGATACTGCACCCAGTAGCGCTACCCTCGATCGATCTAATTTAGAAGGGACTAACGATAATTCTTCTGGGGTTGGTGTATTGCTAGAACTCGCTCAAAGACTGGAAAACGAGCGAAACCATAGCGTTAAATTTATTCTCTTTGGAGCCGAAGAAGTCGGTTTAGTTGGTTCGGGCTACTATGCTAATAATATGAGTTCTCAAGAAATTAAAAATACACTTGTCATGGTGAACCTCGATAGCCTTATCGTGGGCGACAAGATGTATTTTCATGCAGGAAGACTTGCCGCAACTGAACCAGAATTCGGACGCTACCGCGATCTTGCCTTAGAAATTTCTGATGAATTAGACATTGCCGCAGAAACCAATCCAGGTTTAAACCCAAACTATCCAAAAGGAACGGGTTGTTGCAGCGATCTCGAATCTTTTGATTTCCAAGTTCCCGTATTAGCAGCAGAAGCAACTAACTGGGATATTGGCGAATTGGATGGTTATACTCAAACTACCAATCCCAGAGTACCAGGCGGAGCGACATGGCACGATCCGGCAACCGATAACTTAGCCTTTATTAATGAAGTATTTCCTGGTTTAATTGAAAAGCGGACGCGAGAATACACCCAAGTTTTAGATGTGTTTTTAGATCGCGTCAACGCGCAATCCGTACCCGAACCTACCGGAGTTATGGGGATGACGCTGGCATTAGGGTTAGGAGGATGGAGGATGAGACGGAGACAAGGGGGACAAGGGAGATAAGGAGGACAAGGGAGAATATTGACTACCCTACTTAACTGAGAGGGCGCACGCCATGAGTCGGGGCTAGGTGGCGTTGGCGTAGCCCGTCCCTTAGACGTACCTGCGTCGCCACGTTAAAAGCCCCGTCCCCTATAAGGATTAATGATTAAAGTTTCTCGTTTCTTTGGCAATCCGATCGCGATATTTATAGCTAGCAGTAGCCTGATGGCTCAAAGTTGGTTAAGTCGTCCTCTTTACGCTCAACCGACGGCTTATTGCCAATTTCCCGAAGACGCGATCGCCCAAAAGATGCTCTCCTTAAATCTTCGCTCAAAGGAAACCCCAATGCTCAAAAAGAGTATCAAAGTTTGATTCAAAACACGCCGAATGGTTGCAGCAGTGTCGCGCTAGGACTTGGCCGCAACAACAGGCGATTTGGTTGCGCCTTTATCCATGTGACGTTCGTTTGGGAGCGCTCGATGCTACCTTAGATCGCATTGTTAATCGAGGCTATAACACGATTTATCTAGAGGTTCTTGGCGACAGTCAAGTATTATTGCCTCCCTCTGATAATCCGACTCCTTGGGATAGTGTCGTGCGATCGCAATATCCCGAAATCCAAAATATCGATTTACTGGCACAAACCATCGAAAAGGGACGCGAACGAGGACTAAAAGTTTATGCTTGGTTATTTACCATGAATTTTGGCTATGCCTACGCACAGCGTCCCGATCGCCAAATGGTAATGGCACGTAACGGTCAAGGCGAAACCAGCATCGCGGTTGTCGACGACCAATCGCAAGCCTTTATCGACCCTTACAACTTACAAGCACAAGAAGATTATGCGCGATTGCTGGCTGAAGTCATCAAAAGACGACCCGATGGCGTATTATTCGATTACGTGCGCTATCCTCGCGGCACGGGAGCGCGATCGCTAGTTGACGATGTAAAAGATTTGTGGATTTTTGGCGAGGCTTCTAGGGAAGCGCTTTATAATCGAGCGCAAAATAGTCGAGGTCGCGCTTTAATCGAGCTATATCTCGACCGGGGAAAAATCACGGGCAGCGATGTCGCTAACGTTGAAAAGTTGTATCCCCAGGAAGGTCCACCACAATGGCAGGGACGCAGTTCGGATTCTAAGGGCGTTCAACAATTAAATTGGGATTTATGGCGGCTTAGCGTCGCTCATGCCGCTCAAGGCGTAGTTGATTTTGTTTCTGTTGCTGCATCCTATGTTGAAAGTCAGGGAATTCCTGCGGGAGCGGTATTTTTCCCAGACGCTAATCAAATTGTCGGTCGAGGAGGATATGATTCGCGCCTACAAGCTTGGGATAAATTTCCTGCTTCGATGGAATGGCATCCCATGTCCTATGCTTTGTGCGGGAATGCTAGTTGTATAGCTGACCAAGTAAATCGAGTCTTGAGCGTGGCTTCTCCTCAAACAAAAGTCGCTCCCGTCCTCGCTGGTTTTTGGGGAAGGCGCGATAATAATCGTCCTTCTTTAGAGGAGCAGATGCAAGGGATTCGCGCGGCATTTCCTCAGATCGATTCGGTGAGCCATTTTGCATTTCCCTGGATAGAACCTGAATTTGATAAGGAACGTCGATTCTGTAAAAGTGAATTAATACAATAAATTCTTTACGTTTCGATCGCGTTGCAATTCCCCAAAATTTAACTTGATTCATTAGCCGAGTTAGTTTTTGTTTGCGGCTTTGTGCTAGCTAATGGCAAGAATAAACCAGAATTAGCTTGGTATTCCTCAAATTCAGGATAACGAGCTAAAGATTTATCTTTTTTGAGCATATTGGGCAAGAAAACCAGACTAAAAAAGCCTCCCAAAATTACATAAGGAAGCCAATGTTGAGCTAGCAGGGCAAAACCCAGATAAATTAAAATCTCTCCGAGATAGTTAGTATTGCGACAACGAGCAAAGAAACCTTCTGTAATTAATCCGGGTCGATATTTGAGCGTGTAATATTTTTGCGCGTCGCTGCTGTAATGCAAAAAGACTCCTACTAAATTAATCGATATAGCAGCAGCAATTAAAGGCGGTGAAGGTTCGACACGGCTGCTAATGAGAATAAAGGGGGCAATCCAATACAAACCCAGAAAGGTAAAAGTCGTAATTCCCATCCCCAAGGAGATGTCTTGTTCCCACTGTTTATCGGGATAGATGCGGTCTTTGAGAAGCCACATCATGCCATACGTCCCGTGAAGGGCAAGATATACCCAAGCTCCCGTATTAAAATTTTGATAAGCCACCATTAATCCTAATACGAATAGGAAAGTCAAGGCTTTATGAAGGTTGATAGCGTGTTTAATTTTCATAGGTGCGAGTTAAATAGTTCGACAAAATAGAGTTTATGCTTTGGTAAAAGGCAACAGGAAAATTATGAATTATAAATTATGAAAATTAGAAGTTCAGGAGTTCAAGAATTCAGGAGTAAATTTAGTTTCGACTTTCGACTTTCAAATATCGATTGCTTTCAGTTGTAGCGTAACTTATTCTAGTAAAAATGTTTTTTAGACGCGAGACATGGCAAATTCTCAAATCGGCTATTCAAATATAGTAGAAATTTTGCGCGATCGCGCTCTCAAAACTCCACAGCAAATTGGTTATACGTTTATGGCTGATGGAGAAAACGAATCGGGTCAAATAACCTATGAAATGCTCGATCGCCAAGCACGCGCGATCGCAGCGCGACTGCAAGCATTAGGCGCTACGGGTTCTCATGCGTTGGTCGTCTATCCCTATCATGCTGGTTTAGAATTCATTGCTGCTTTCTTTGGCTGTCTCTATGCAGGAGTTGTCGCCGTTACCGAAAATCCTCCCCGTCATAGTAAAGCGATCGATAAATTACAAGATCGTTTAGTTTCGTCTCAATCTACCGTTGCGCTGACGACCAAAGAACTTTTAGGAAGTATTCAAAAACAATTAAAGCAAACTCCCGATTTAGCGCCTAAATTAAGCGAAATTAACTGGATTGCCGCTGACGACCTTCCCGATGCGATCGCGTCTGATTGGGTAGCACCCCAACTCTATCCAGATACCTTAGCTTTCTTGCAGTATACTTCTGGCTCTACCGGAACGCCAAAGGGAGTCATGGTAACGCACGATAATATCCTGCACAACTCAAAAATCATTTATCAATGTTTCGAGCATCACGACAATAGCCAAGGGGTTATCTGGCTGCCACTGTATCACGATATGGGCTTGATTGGCGGCGTAGTACAGCCTTTGTTTGGTGGATTTCCCGTTACCCTAATGTCGCCGATGGCGTTGATTCAAAAGCCTCTCAACTGGCTAAAAGCCATCTCTCGCTACAAAGCCAATACCAGTGGCGGCCCTAATTTTGCCTACGACCTCGTAGCGCGTTTGGCGACTCCCGAACATAAGAAAAATCTCGATCTTAGTAGCTGGGACTTAGCCTTTTCTGGTGCAGAACCTATCCGCGCCGAAACTTTAGAACGATTTGCAACGGCTTTTGAGCCTTGTGGCTTTCGTAGAGAAGCTTTTTATCCTTGTTATGGGATGGCTGAGACGACCTTATTCGTCTCTGGCGGAGATAAAAAAGCGCCTCTTATCGTTCAGTACGTTAATGAGGTTGAATTAGAGCAAAATCGCGTCGTTACCGTCAAATCCTCGCAAGAAGGAGCGAGAGCGATTGTAAGCTGCGGTCGTCCTTGGTTGGGAGATAAGATTGTTATTGTCGATCCTAATTCGTTAACCCAATGTCGCGATCGCACAGTAGGCGAAATTTGGGTTGCGGGTGCGGGTGTCGGGAAAGGCTACTGGAATCAAATCGAAGAAACAGAAAATAGTTTTAGGGCTTTTGTTGCAGATATGGGAGAAGGCCCCTTCTTACGTACCGGAGACTTAGGCTATCTCGACAATGGCGAACTATTTATCACGGGTCGCATCAAAGATTTGATGATTCTTTGGGGTCGCAATAAATATCCCCATCAAATCGAAGAAACCGTACAAAAATGTCACCCGGCTTTACGTCCCAATTGTGGGGCGGCGTTTTCCGTTGAATTTACCCAAGAAGAACGATTAGTCATCGTTTATGAAGTCGAAAGAAGTTTTTGGCGGCATTTAAACGTTGAAGAAATTATTGGCGCTATTCGTCAAGCAGTCGCTCAAGAACACATGGTCGAAGTTCATGCAATTCAATTAATCAAACCGGGTAGTATTCCCAAGACTTCTAGCGGCAAAATTCAACGCCGTAAATGTAGAACTAAGTTTTTGGAGGGGAGTTTAGATGTTGTCGGCGAATGGCACAATCATCAACCAGAATAAGTCATACAAATTTTTAATTCATTTAAACTCAAATCTTGCACTCTTCGCAACAGCCGCCGCTTAATTAATTCCCCGTCTTACATCGCAAGTCCATTAAAATGGACTGAAATACTTATCCAGTCGTCTGAAGACGACTTTACATATGAGGCGGCGATTTAAATCGAGGGGCGGGCTATTGAGAATGGTGCAAGATATAGATTTTAAACAGGCTTTTTTTATAAGCTTCCGTAGAAAGATCCTGAAGTATATTAATCAAGAAGGCGGAGCAAATAAAAATCAAACAAACCTGCCTGCTACCCTTAGATCAAATCCCGATGAACAACCATAATACCCAGTAGTGCGAGCATCTTGCTCGCTTTTCAGGAATTAATTAAAGGAATTTTATATTAATCATAATTTTAGTCAATATTTGCCATTTTAGAAATAAATAATCAATGAAATTTCTTTACAAACATAAAGCTCAAATTTCCAAACAAATAACCCCTTATCTCTTTTTGCTCCCTGCTTTAATCGTGTTAGGGCTAACCGTATTTTATCCAGCATTGCAAGCTTTTTCTTTGAGCTTTACTCGCTATGAATTTGATATTACTCAACCTCCCCAATGGGTAGGATTGGAGAATTTTCAGAAATTATTAAAAGATAAAGTCTTTTGGCAAACGCTCCAAAATACCTTGCTTTATCTTATTGGCGTTGTCCCCATTTTAGTCATTCTTCCCTTAGTTTTCGCTATTTTAGTTAACCGAAAAATACGGGCGATTAATTGGTTTCGATTGTCTTTTTATACCCCAGTTGTCATCTCTATGGTTGTCGCGGGAATTGCTTGGAAAGCCTTGTATACTTCCAACGGTCTTATCAATCAATTTCTCGAACAAATAGGGTTTGCAGAGGGAATTCCTTGGCTGACTAGCCCTCAATTAGCTCTATGGAGTGTCATGGCTGTAACCATCTGGAAGGGATTGGGTTACTATATGGTTATTTACTTGGCTGGGTTGCAATCGATTCCCGCAGAACTTTACGAAGCAGCGGCGCTCGATGGTTCGGATGGTTGGGCGAAACATCAAGATATTACACTTCCTTTGATGAAACCTTATTTATTTTTAGTGGCGGTGATTTCTTCGATTTCTGCGACAAAAGTTTTTGAAGAAGTTTTTATCATGACTCGTGGAGGCCCGCTCAACAGTTCTAAAACGGTGGTTTACTACGTCTACGAGCAAGCTTTTAACCCTCAATATCTCGATTACAGTTACGGTTGTACGATTGGATTGGTTTTATTTTTAGTCATATTGGGTTTGTCGCTTCTCAATTTACGACTTAGTAATTCAGCAACTCAGAAAAATTGGCTTTAGGATTTTTTTGTGTGTTATCATAAAGATGACTTCGGACCCACGCGATTACAACGCCCTAACTTTGTCAGGACGGAAGTAGCAGCAATACGGGATGCTTGTGATAGGCGTGGTATCCGGGTCTTTTTGTTTTTGGGCTAGGATTTACAAACCTAAATCGAGTTGCTTGGGCGTGTAGTTGTCAGCTTTTGTTGCAATCGATTTCTGTTTTTCGGTTTTTCTTGTTTGGCTTTTTCTTGGCGGATGCGTTCTAATAATACTGTGTAAAGATTTGAGTTCATTTTAATGGACTTGGTATGAGTGCAAAAGGTTAAGCTACTGAAAAGGATTTCCTTTATATTCGCGATGATTGCTCGCGAATATTTTTTGACTCTCGCTCTCTTTTTACAAAAATGGGATGCTCCCGATAGCTTTTCCCATCCTTGCTCTCCTGTTAGCATTCCGATAATTAAGCTACCAACTAATAAGAAAACTGAACCATTTAAAAATGCTTCTTATAGAACTTCTCCCCAAGAAAATTCGCCGTCACTCTTTTGTTTGCTTGCAAAAACTCTCACTAAAATTAACCCGACAATAATTGCAGGAGATTCCATCAAAGCGAGTGCTGCAACCATGTGTCCGCCATAAGAAATGTGCAGTTTTCAAGAAATGAACCAGCCGTAACAAACGTTACTGCGCTAATCGAACCATAGGTAGCAGAAATGGCTGCTGCATTGTAATCATCGAGTTTAATTTTGAGGATAAAGAAGGTGTAAATAGGAACGAGAGAAGCCATTAAAACAGCAGCTATAAGAGTCATAGCAATTTGAGCGTTGATGCCACTTTCTGCTAGTTCGTAGCCGCCTTTGAACCCAATCGAGATTAAAAGATATAGAGAAAATAGCTTAGGCAATGGTTGAGAAATTTCTAAATCTGATTTACAAAAAACAGCCACCATCCCTAAAAAAAAGAATAAAACAGGCGGATTCAAAATATTAAACAAGATTAGATTTCCATCCATTGCTTTTTTCTATAGTTTGCTAAAAAATATCTTACTTAAGATACTTTATGCTGAAACTATGCTTAAATATCAACAACTTAAGAGCGATCGCTCTCCAAACTCTCTCAACGCCTTGCCAGACTTAAGATATTTTAACCGATTGATGCGATTCGTTTTTGTCTTAAGACTTTGTTAGTCAATTGAGAGTTTTGGATAATTTGTTCTTCCCAAAGTCTTATTAAACTTTTAACGGTTATATCCCAACTATATTTTTCAATATATTGTCTACCTTTTAACCCCATTTCTTGTCGCAAAGTAGAGTTTTCTGTTAAAAGTTTAAGCTTGTTGCTAAATTCTTCTATGTTTTGGGGTTCAAACAAAAAACCATTCCAGCCATCTCGAATATCTTGTGGAATTCCTCCAGCACGAGGCGCTAAAATAGGTAATCCAGATGCTAAAGCTTCGATAATTGTAAGCGCTCGATTTTCTTTTTCTGAGGTAGTTACATAAATATCGCTATTAGCTAAAATTGCTGGAACTTCACTAGGTGCAACTCTACCAAAGAAATGAATATGAGGAAATATAGGCTTTAATGCACTAGAAATTTCATCGCGCATCGGGCCGTCGCCAACAATTATTAAAGCTAATTGTTCGGGATTAATGTTTTGTATGATTTCAGAAAAAGCATCAATCGTAAATTTCCAACCTTTATCGGGAGTTAATCGACCAAGAAAAATTAATTTTATTTTGCGATCGCAATCTACTAACCCATATTTATTCTCAAAAAAATTTTCTTGGCGAAGATTGGGAAAAAATTGGTTTGGGTCGAAACCATTTAAGTTTTCATAAATTGTATTTTTTATACCTATTTCAACCAGTTTTTGATGAGTAAAAATATTATGAATTAATGTAGCATCATAAGCATTATAAACCCAACTGAGAAATTTTTTAAAAAGAAACTTAACTAATACCATTCCTTCAACTGGCAAAGGAATTGTCTTTTCTCCAATGGGAAAAGAAAAATAATCATCGAGATATTCTAAAAAATTAGTTCTGAAAAAAGCAACGCAAGGAATATGATTTTGTTTTGCATAATCAATGCCAGGAATTCGCCAAAATCCGACGAATAATCTTTCTGGCTCATCTACATGAATAATATCGGGTTCAAATTTTTCTAATTCTTGTAAAACAACTTTATAAGAATTTTTACTGACATTCCTCTCAAAATCAATATCCATAAAAGCAGTGCTTTCTAGATTAACAATCGTTACCCCAGAAAGTATATTCCCCGTATAATCTTGCCAATTGGGATAAATATTAGCAAGCGTACTGTAGTCAGGACAAAATAATAAAACTTCATGTCCCCACTGACTGAGTTTGTGAAGTCTATGTAAACCACTAACCGTTACTCCATCAATAACAGGAAGAAAGCCAGAAGTAATAATGGCAATTTTCATTCGACTATAAACGATGATTATGCAAACTATTGCTAATAGTAAATCAAATCAAAATTATATTTACTGTTATGCTTTGGTTAAGATTAGGTTAGGTCAACGATTAAATTAAAATTTTATTACCAATATAACCTTCGTCATTCTTTTTTAAAATTCATAAACATGAAAACTAATCTTATTTTTAAATAAAAACCACTATTTAAAGCTAAACTGAGAATTTTATAAAACATATTATTCAATTTTTTTAAAAAATAAAAAACCTAATATTCTTCGAGAAAAAATAAGCTATTTTTTGTTTTAAATTAGCAAAAAATAATCAATCGATTTTATAAAAACAGAGTTTTACAGTGTTTTTTTATCGAGCAATAATTCTGGCTTGCATTGTATTTGTTTTTGCTCTTGTGTCTTACCTTGTAATGCAATTTGTAAAAAAAAATGCTCCTCTTAAGCCTGATTGAGTTCAACAAAAAAGAAGAGTCAATAAATAATCATGGTAAAGATAAAGTTGACCATTTTTTTAGTTTTGAGTTAAGCTAAATATTATTGGGAAAATAAATCAGCTTAAGCCAAGCTAGAAAAACTAAAATCTTTTCATCGTTAGGTTGAAAAATATGTTGATAACAAACGATTACGCATTTCATCAAAGAACAGGAATGGTAGGTAAAGTAATTGGTTATGGACATAAAGTAGTTAACAATTCTTCTTTCCAAACATTAAAAGTATTAGTATGCGAGCAAAATCAACTCGGTAAAAAGTGTTTTGTCATCGAAGATTTAGCTTCTAGATGGATGCCGATGAAATAAGATGACCTTGGTAGACAGACAAATCTTGTCTCAGTGGGTTAACAAGTTGTATTCCAAGATTGCTTGATACGGAGAGTGAATCGAATTTTACTCTCTATTTTTGCTCTCAAAAACTAGGCGCTCTCCATGGATGCGTAGTACCGATCGCGTTTTCGTTAACAGATCTTTGCGATCGCTCGTTAACGGGATAACAGTCGATCTACAGTTAATATAGAAACTTATCTTTAAAAAAATCCTATGAGTTCTCAGCCGAATTCAGATTGGGAGCGTAAACTCCAAGACTTAGAAACTGAAATTCATCAAACGACACCGATTAATAATACCAACATCCCAGATGAGACAACGAAAAACACCGTTTATCGTATACAAGCATGGTTTGACAGTTTACCTCCGGTGGGAAGATTAGCCGTTGGGCTGATCGCAATGACGATCGCATTTTCGATACTCAGCACCATTTTCAAGATCGTAACTTCTTTATTAAGTGTCGCTGTCGTTGGAATTGTTTTATATCTGGGATACAAGTTCTTCATGACTCCCCATGCTAATGATTAACGTCATATAAGCAGGTAGAAAGTATTCCAAAAACAAGGGAACAAAGGACAGATGACTAGGGACTATTGACTAGGGGTACACGCTATGGGTAATGGTTGTGTGGATGTACCACTACTGGTCACTGATAACTGATAACTGATAACTGTTTTATGTCCAGCCCACCGATCGAGCGCGGTAAGTTTAGCGTCAAAGGAAAATTCATTTCTGTGCCTTCTATAAAGGCTTTACCACTGCTTCCGAGGCGCTTGGCTGCCTGGACATTAGAAGTTTATCTATTGGCGGCTAGCGCGGTCATTCCCTACAGTCTGGGCGCGTATATTGAGTCGAGATCGCCTTCGGAAAAAGTCCCGCTCAATCCCGTACTGATAAATGTCGAGCAGGCGATCGCGCAAACGCTAGGATTACCCCGCAATCAAGATCGACCTCTGGTTGCTCCAGCGACTAATCTAGTCTGGTGGGTAGCCTTGACTAGCCCTGTCGTCCTTACAGGCTGGCAGCTTTATATTTTGGGCAAAACGGGGCTAACTCTGCCAAAACGCTGGTTGGGAGTGCGAGTTATTACCGAATCCGGCAAGTCTCCTAATTTATTAAGAGCGATCGCCCGTGAAGGCGGCATTAAGTGGGGATTGCCCCTTGGCACGGCTTACCTACTTTGGCGTTATTCTGGGGCGTTTCCCAATCTCGTTTTACTGGCAGGACTGACGGGAGTAGCGGTTATTTTGGAAGGGGGAATGCTGCTGTTACCGTCGCGCCGTCGCCCCTTACACGACTTAATTCTCAAAACTGCTGTTGTCGATGCAAAAGCCTCTTACCGTAAAGGACGCAAGTCGCCTCCTGCTGAGTCTGTTACCGTAGAAATCCAGCAGTATCAGCCTTATCAGGTAGAAGAAGAGAGTCGCTATCGATTACCTCCTCAAGGAGTCCATTCTCTCGCGCTTTTCCCGCAAATCGAGACAAAGCAAAAAAGTCTTTGGTTGTGGATGCGCCAACATCCAGGGACAACTTTGCTGATTTGTACCTTGGCGGGAATGAGTTTTGTGTTAGCAACCTTTGTCGGTACGCAAGTTTATATTCAAGACAAAACAGATCGAAGGCAATCCCAAGAAGAGGAAAATCAAGCTTTCTTGACGCTAGTAGATCGCTTGGGGGCTACTTCAAGCGATCCTCAAGAAGAGCGCAAATCGGTCATTCTAGCGATGGCACGCTTAAACGATCCTCGCGCGCTGCCTTTATTAGTCGATTTACTCGGTCAAGAAACCAATCCAGCTTTGATGGACGCGCTCGGACAAGCTATCGAAAGTACGGGAATTAGAGCGATTCCGTCTTTACGACAATTAAATCAATCGCTCTCGAATCAACTACAATCTCTTTCCTTAGAAAATTCTGCCAAAGAAAGGCAGTTGGTTGCGATGCGCCTCAAAGCAACCAAAAACGCGATCGCGGATTTACTCGTGCTTTCTAGCAGTCAGCTTGGCAGTGTAAACTTACAAAGAGCCGATTTGAGCGCGATCGTCACGGAATCGGGAGATTTTGCCTTAGTATTGGATCGCATCGATCTATCGGGGGCAAACTTTCGAGGTGCGATTTTAAATCAAGCTAGCTTTAGAGGCACAATCTTTAATAGCGCTGGCGAGGATAAACGTCTGGGCACGTTTGACGATGCGATCGCCGATCTTAGTGGTGCTTCCCTCAGAGAAGCTAACTTATCAGAAGCATTTTTGAGCTATGGCGCTCTTAAAGGGGCAAATTTGATGTATGCCACTCTCAATCGCGCTAATTTGTCTCGCGCTCAACTAATAGAAGCCAATCTCAGCAGCGCTCAATTGTTGGAGACGAATTTGACAGATGCGAATCTAGAAAGAGCAAGTTTGACGGGTGCGGATTTAGCAGAATCGATTTTTGTTGGTGCTAATCTTCAAGAAGCTAAGCTAGGACAAATTAAAGCCATAGGAGCGGATTTTTCGAGAGCAAATTTCTCGAAATCGACCTGGTTGGGTGCGGATCTCTCCCAAGTCAATTTTAGAGAAGCTAACTTACAAAACGCAGATTTAAGTGCAACTCAGTTGACGGGAGCTAATCTACAAAAGGCACAATTGCAAAAAGCTAACCTCACCAACGCTAATCTTAGCAATACGGATTTTCGAGGGGCTAATTTAGCGGGAGCTAATTTTCGAGGTGCTATTTTTGTCGCTCACTCGCCAACTAGTTCCGAACAATTTATTCAAACTCAACCGACTGGAAAATTAAGGGCTAATGTAGAGGGCGTTGATTTTACTGAAGTGAAGAATTTAAGCGAAGAGCAAATCGCTTTTATTTGCACCCATGGCGGTTATCATCCTCAATGTTCGACGCGATCGCCGGGGAGATAACGCAATTACATTTGTTTTTGTGCATCTCACAGAGCAAAATCATCCCAATCTGCTGAATTTGGGGATCGCGGATGCGAAACTGCGGAGCGAGAGAAAGGCGATTTGGATTGGTTTGTAGGGCTTCGATCGCAACTTTTTCAATAAAGCTAGTTGTAAAGCTAAAACCAAGATAGCGATCTTCTCCTTCCCATTGCCATTTTGATAGTCCAGCAGGTGCGATCGCGATATCGCCTTTTCTATGAATTCCTCGATCCACGCGCCCATTCTGAAACTGCACGAGCTTAATCGGTCGAGGAACTAAATCTTAAAGAAGGAAAAAATAAGGAGAATTGATGCAACTTAACACCTAAGAACGCTAGAATAAACTGAATTTATAAAAAATTGTTCCCTTTTCGTTGGCTGCTTTATCTTCCCATCCTGCATCGTCCTACGATTTCCCCTCCCAGTTTGATATTGTGGTGGTTGGTTCGGGAGCGGCTGGTCTTTATGCCGCTTTATGCCTTCCAGAGCATTTAAACGTTGCGCTAGTTACAAAAGATACTCTGAAAACAGGAGCGAGCGATTGGGCGCAAGGTGGCATTGCAGCAGCGATCGATCCGGCAGATTCTCCCCACCTGCATCTAGAAGATACACTCAAAGCAGGGGCGGGACTTTGCGATCGCGAAGCCGTTGAATTTTTGGTCAAACATGCGCCCGATGCGATCGCCTCCTTACTAGAAATGGGAGTCGCTTTCGATCGCCACGGAGAAAAACTCTCCATGACCTTAGAAGCCGCTCATTCGCGTCCTCGCGTCCTCCACGCTGCCGATACCACAGGACGCGCGATCGTTACTACCCTGACCGAAAAAGTCTTAGCTCGCCCCAATATCAAAATTCTTTCGCAAGCCGTCGCCTTAAATCTGCGCATCGATCCCAAAAATGGGATTTGTGAAGGCATTAACCTACTATACCAAAGTAGAATTTTCCCCATACAAGCCTCGGCGGTTGTCTTAGCCACCGGAGGCGGCGGACAAGTCTTTGCCCAAACCACTAATCCCGCCGTCAGTACGGGAGATGGCGTAGCACTTGCTTGGCGTGCTGGTGCAATCTTGAGAGATTTAGAATTTATTCAATTTCATCCCACTGCTCTAACGGTTCCCGGTGCGCCTCGTTTTTTAATCAGCGAAGCGGTACGCGGTGAGGGAGCGCATTTAATCGACGAGCAAGGGAAACGTTTTGCTTTTGATTATCACGAGGCAGGAGAATTAGCGCCGAGAGATGTGGTGAGTCGGGCAATTTTTAGCCACCTGCAAAAAACGACCGACGAACCCGCTCGTGCCAATGTATATTTAGATCTCAGGGCGATCGCGCCCGAACAAATTCGCCATCGTTTCCCAAATATCATTCAAGTTTGTCAACAGTGGGGCATTGATGTATTTTCTCAACCGATCCCCGTTGCGCCAGCGGCTCATTATTGGATGGGAGGCATTGCCACCGATCTAAGCTGTCAGACTTCAATTACCAATCTCTATGCTATCGGCGAAACAGCAAGTACGGGAGTTCATGGGGCAAATCGTTTAGCGAGTAATTCACTTTTAGAATGTATTGTGTTTGCGGCACAATTATCGCATATCGCAATGGCATCTCGTTCGTCGTCAGAAGAGGTGTTTTCTACGATAAACGAGGCAGGAAACTGGGAAACAGAAATGAAACAAATCGCGCTAGTGAGGCAAAATTTACCCTCACTGATGTGGCAAAGCGCTGGAATTTCTCGATGGCAGGAAACCTTAGAAGCTGCGATCGCACAAGTCGTTAGCTGGCGAGAAGCAATATCGCAAAGCGCGATCGCTCGCTATCTTCTCAAATTATCTCCCAATGAGTGCGTTACTCTAACCTCTCCCCTAGCCGAACAACAATTGCGTCTTGCTGCCGAAACGATAAATTTGTTAGATATAGGTTATTTAATTTTAAAAAGCGCTGCTTTTCGCACCGAAAGCCGAGGCGGTCATTATCGAAGCGATTACCCGCAAACCTCCCCAAGCTGGCAAGTTCATACGCTAGTAAAAGGCGAAGATTGGCAGTTAATCTCTCTAAAAGCAGATATTTTTAAATGAGCTATCCAAGATCCCCTCAATCTAGTACAACAGAATCAAACTATTGCGAATAATCGAAGTAATATGTTAGATCGTAGAGGCAAATATAAATAAAAATTAAAGAAAAACAAAAGTAAATTAATTAAAGCAAATGGGGAATTTTAAGAACAGAAGGAGCAAGGCGAGATTGATAAATGTATCTCTAAAAAACACAATTGGCTAGATGTTCACCCCAACTATATTTATGAAGATGTACTATCGTTTTCCTATATTTCTTGCTATATGCGTTCTTTGTCTGGGATTTACTCAGCCTAACAATCGTCGGGAGCTATTGGCGCAAGCTGCCTCAAATTTATCGACTCAGCGAGTGGCAACTAGATTGTTAGCACAAGTCTCAACAACTGATGACGAACCGACTTTCTCGCTAAGCGAGCCAAAATCTGCTTACGATCGCTACATGAAGGCTGGTTACGATGCCTCTCGCCAAAAAAATTATCCAACGGCGTTAGAAAATTTTCAAAAAGCACTCAAAGAGCGTCCTAACGACATCTATGCCCAGCAAGCCATTCAAAATACTGAAACGGCGATGAATCGACCGTCAGCTTTGTGGTGGACGGCGGGAGGTGTCGGACTGGCATTGGCTATTGGTGGCGGTTTATTTTTCGTTTCTGGTTTGATGCGGAAAATTACCGTTCAGGAAAAAGAACGAGAACGCATCCAACAAACCGTTGAGAAAGTTCCCATGCGCAAGACTCGCGAGAGAGCAAGCGGAGGCGGAGGCGAAAAACAATACGATCTCCCTACACTTCCTCCCAATATCGAGATATCATCCGAAAATGGATTTGCCGGAGGACACACAGAGGTCAATTCGTCAGATAATAGTAGTGCGCTTCCTTTGCAAACGACAACTCGTCTACCCAATCTAGACGAGATCGATGAATTAGTTAAAGATTTACACGAACCCGACCCGAAAAAGCGACGAAAGGCGATTTGGTCGCTAGCGCAAAAAGGCGATTCTAGAGCGATGAAGCCTCTTGTCGATCTCATGATCGACTCGGACTCTCAAGAGCGCAGCCTTATCTTAGAAGCGCTTTCTCAAATTAGCATCCGCACTCTCAAACCGATGAATCAAGCGCTGGCGATTTCTTTGCAAGATAAAAATCCCCAAGTGCGCAAAAATGCGATTCGCGACTTGACGAGAATTTACGATCTCATGTCTCAAATCTCTCAAATGTTGCGTCATGCTATGGACGATTCGGATGCAGACGTTCAAGAAACAGCAAAATGGGCGCTCAATCAGTTAAATCTTCAAATGACCCCCACCCGATTAGATCTCTTACCCATGCAGCAAAATGAAACCATGCCATAAATAAAAGTCGGTAGAGACGCGATATATCGCGTCTGGGAAGGAAGTCGAAAGTCGAAAGTTATAAATGGATTAATGAAATTATTATTTCTTTCAACTTCAGTAGGCGCGTTAGGATCTGGGTTAGGTGGCGGTGTTGAATTAACGCTTAAAAATATTGCTTGGGAGATGCAGCAGCGAGGGCATCAAATCCAAGTTGTCGCGCCGACAGAATCGGTGTTAGTAGGGATTCCCGTGCGAGAAATTTCGGGAAATCTACAAGTTCCCGCTCAAACGCAAGATAGAGACGTGCCGATTTGTTTGCCCGATGATTCTGTTTTGGCAAATATGTGGGAATGCGCAAGACAAGTACAAACAGATTTTGATATAGTTATCAACTTTGCTTATGATTGGCTGCCATTTTATCTAACGCCTTTTTTTAATCGTCCCGTCGCTCATTTGGTCAGTATGGCATCGGTATCGACGGCGATGGATCGGGTTATTAAGAGGGCGATCGCGCAATTTCCAGACTACATAGGCTTTCACAGTCGCGCACAAGCCGCTACGTTTGGGTTGACTGATTCGTGTCGGTGTTTGGGTAACGCTATCGATTTATCCCTGTACGATTTTTGCGAAATTGCCACATCTAATTTAGCTTGGATCGGTCGTATTGCTCCAGAAAAAGCGCTAGAGGATGCAGTCGCTGCCGTGCAAAAGGCGGGGATAACCTTAAAAATTTTTGGCAAAATTCAAGATAAAGATTATTGGGAAAAAATTTGTCGGGACTATCCTGATGCTCCCATTGAGTATGTTGGTTTTTATCGACGGCACAATTGCAACAACAACTGGGTCAGTGTCAGGCATTATTGATGACTCCGCGTTGGGTAGAAGCTTTTGGAAATGTGGCAATTGAAGCGCTTGCTTGTGGCGTTCCCGTTATCGCCTACCGTCGCGGCGGCCCGTCCGAAATCGTTCGCGATGGGAAAACTGGCTTTGCGATCGAGCCAGATAGTATAACGGGGTTAGTAGAAGCGATCGCGCGACTCGATGAAATCGATCGCCATGATTGTCGAGAGCAAGCAGAACAAGAATTTTCTTTAGCCGCAATGGGCGATCGCATGGAACAATGGTTTGAAGAGATTTTGCGATCGCACCCCAAGTAAGTGATAACATCAACTAACTGAATTCCTTGTGGAGATGGCTTGTTCGATAATATCGGCTGCTCGATTGACTCCCCCAGTTTGGCGCATCACCTCTTTAAATCGAACGGCATTTTGTTTGTACTCTCTCCTCTTATCATAATCAATTATGCGGACATGATATTACGCCTAAAAAGTATAGAGATAATTGAAAAGGCGATCGCATTAATGAATTCTGAAGACAATTCGAGCAACAATATTTATTTATAGGCTTTTCATAATTCGGCATCAATCGTCCGATTGACTTTATGCTTTCATTGTCAAAACTTTTTCAGTCTATTAGACTTTCTACACGGATTGCAAACTCTAACTGTAATACAGATTTTAAGAGAAAGATTAAAAATAAAAATCTAGTTTTTCCTTTATCCGACTTTTGCGAAAAATCTATTCTAGCTTCGATCGCGATCGCTCTCTACATACAACCCGTTCTAGCTTCTGAAACCGAAGTAAAGGAAGCTGCCCAAAAAATTACCGTTCGCATAGAGGGGACTGCTAGAGGTAGTGGAGTCATGGTAGAACGTCGGGGACAGACTTATACCGTTCTTACCAATGCCCATGTTTTACAAAATGTTGGCACCTACACTGTCGTAGCTCCCGATGGAAAATGTTATTCCATTAAACCCGACACCATTAGAGCGTTACCAGACTTAGATTTAGCGGTTTTTCTGTTCAAAAGTGCCGTTCCTTATTCCGTTGCTCGATTGGGCGATTCTAAACAACTGACTGCATCTCAAACTGTTTATGTAGGTGGTTGGGCAAATTCTGGCGGGATGTTACAAAGTCGCGTTTTTTTCACGTCTCCAGGACAGCTAACTGAGGTCGATTCACAACTGCCATCGGGTTATTCTCTGAGTTATACAAATTTAGTGAGAGTTGGAATGAGTGGAGGCCCAGTGTTAGACCAAGAAAGCCAATTGGTAGGAATTAATGGTTTAATTCGATTAAATGATGAGGATGCGATCGTCGGTTCGGGAATTAAAATAGAGCAATTTCAACAGTGGCATTCGCAAATTGTGAAAACCATTCCGCTTCCTTCTGCTAGTGCGATCGCTTGTCCTAGAAATTATATTAATTAACCGCTTGTCTGAACTGTTGTTGCTCGTAATTAAACTGTTTTTGTTCTTCTGTGAGCAGTGCGTAATTTTCGATAGGAAGGCGCATATCCCACTGTGTTTCAGCAAAAACTAATAAATTAGCCACCATAATTAACCCAGTTGTCAAAAACTGCCATCCCGCTACATGAGGCAAAATAGCAATCCCAGATACATGAATGATGCCAGAAAGAATAAAAGCACGCGATCGCAATCCTATCCCAGTACAAAAATATCCGATCGCGCACAATCCCAACCACAGATGAGACAAATGTAACAATACTTGTCCCCATCCTAAAAAAATTCCTAGATCGGTAATTATTACGCCTGCCAACATTAAAATGACCCAGCTATAGAGTATCCATTTCAGGCGTTCGACTGTCACCCAAAAATGAGTCAGTCCAATAGTAATTGTCGTTCCTACAACCGTGAGAACCGACCAAACAATTGCTTGTGTAACCCAGCTAATCGGTGCAAACTGACCTGTAATAAATATTGCTGCTGAAATTAACCCCCAAACCACAAAAACTTGGTCGATACGGGTATAAAGATTTGAAAATAAAGTTGTATTTCTAATTTTTAAGCGAAGATGTAAAAGTCCTTGACGGTCTTGAAAGTCTAAAGCGTGTTGTTTGCGACGAATAATCGGTTCGCTGGGATTAAAAAAGGTCATTCTAAGTTAACGGCTAAAGAAATTAAAAATATTAAGTTTTTTTTTCATGCCTGTTACAATTCTACACATAGAGGGAGGCAAAAAAGCGATCGCGATTCCAAAAAGCGACTTCGATCTATAGAAAAATAGAAAGTCCAAAATTAGATGACGTTATAAATACGTTTTGATGGCTTGACTAAATCGACTCAGTAGTTTCGTAATCAATTTTCTTCCGACTTCCGATTTCATCAATACTTCCAACTTCCTAGTACAGACGCGATATATCGCGTCTGTACCAACTTCCGACTTTCAAAAAGCCGTCTCTCGATACAATAGATAAAAAGCCCTTAGACTCGACGACAGCAAATATGGCTTCTACCAAACTAGAAACCGCATCTCAAGAAGATTCCAATCCTTACCTCGACGAAATTCCCGATGAAGCTGAGATGTCGTTGTTCGACCATCTCGAAGAATTGCGCCTGCGAATTTTTTATTCCTTAATTGCTGTCGCAGTAGGAATGATTGGCTGTTTTGTTGGCGTTAAGCCGTTGGTGCGACTGCTAGAAGTTCCTGCGGGCGATGTAAAATTTTTACAACTCGCTCCAGGAGAATTCTTTTTTGTCTCTCTCAAAGTCGCTGGCTATAGTGGAATATTGATCGCCAGTCCCTTTATTCTTTATCAAATAATTCAGTTTGTTCTACCGGGATTAACCCGCCGCGAACGTCGTTTGTTAGGGCCTGTCGTATTGGGATCGAGCGTTTTATTTTTTGCTGGATTGGCATTTGCCTATCAATTACTCATTCCAGCAGCACTTAATTTCTTTATCACTTATGGTGCGGATGTCGTAGAACAATCGTGGTCTATCGATCGCTATTTTGAATTTATACTGTTGTTGATGTTCAGTACGGGACTAGCCTTTCAAATTCCAATCGTACAGTTACTTTTAGGCTATTTGGGCATCGTTTCCTCAAAGCAAATGCTCTCAAGTTGGCGCAGTGTTATACTCGGAGCAGTTGTTTTAGGTGCGGTAATTACGCCTTCTACCGACCCGCTAACCCAATCATTGCTTGCAGGTGCAGTATTGGGGTTATATTTTGGAGGTATCGGCATGGTCAAATTAAGCGGAAGATAAAGCCTTAAGGCTAAAACCTAACCTTTCTTTGCAACCAATTAGTCACTAATCTAGGACAATTTCGCTTGACCCACCGCAGCACGTAAACTTTGACAGCAGGTTTAAGCATTCTTGCCAAAGACTTTATGACTCTTCGTTTGCGGGGTTGTGAGGGAAATTTTTTGTTGATTAAGTTGACTGCACCCACGTCGTAGAGGCGATCGATAATCAGCTTAACCGTCGTCTCTTCTCTTTCTACCATATGTTCGAGCAACACGAGAACGTCGCGCAGTCGTTCTTGTTCGATTCGTGCTTCTTCTTCAAGTTTGGGGAGGCGTTTAGGAACGGCTATGGTTTTTTTTCGGGATGTCAACATTCGTTATTTAATTTTTCTCGCTTTCACCGACAATTATTCCCTAAACTTTACCAAAACGACGCTCTCTTTGCTGATAAGCTGATAGTGCCTGGTGAAATTGAGCGCGATCGAAGTCCGGCCAAAGCGTTTGCGTCACGTAAATTTCAGCATACGCCATTTGCCAGAGCAAAAAATTACTGATGCGCATTTCTCCGCTAGTGCGAATGAGTAAATCGGGATAGGGAAGACCACAGGTATAAAGATGACGCTCGAATAAAGCTTCGTCAATTTCGTCGGGATTAATTAATCCTTGATGAGCTTTCGCTGCGATCGCCCGACAAGCTTCGATAATTTCCTGTCGTCCGCCGTAATTAGTCGCTACCGTAAACTGAATCCCCAAGTTATTTTTTGTCTTCTCCATCGAGCGATCGATCTCTGCTTTGAGGGACGAGGGTAGCGATTCTAAGTTCCCCACAAAGCGAATGCGGACATTTTCCTCCATCATTTCCTTAAGTTCTTTACGCAATACCCGCTCGAACAGCGTCATGAGAAACTCGACTTCTTCAAGCGGTCGTCCCCAGTTTTCGGTTGAAAACGCATAGGCAGTCAGCGCGGGAACGCCCCAATCGCGACAACAACGCAGTAAGTCTTTGAGCGTATCTACCCCTCGCTGATGCCCCATAATGCGAGGCAAACCTCGGCTTTTTGCCCAGCGACCATTCCCATCCATAATGACCGCTACGTGCCCTGGCAAGCGGCTTTTATCGAGATCGGTGGGTAGTTTTTGTAACGCGATTGGCTTAGCTGTCATTTCTTGCGATCTTTTGATTTCGATGACGGAAGATGAAATATACGATTTAATAATATTCGACCTTGGGAGCCGATTGTACGACTTAATAGACCCCATCCTGGGGCAACAACTTCTCTTTCTACTGCTGGAGAGAATCTCTCTTCTAATAGCTCCTTTAGTTTACTGCTAGTTAAAGGTCGATTGAGATTGCCCCGTTCTGCTAAAGAAATCGAACCCGTTTCCTCTGAGACAACCACACAGATACAATGTTCGACTCGCTCCGTAATTCCCATGGCAGCGCGGTGGCGCGTCCCCAACTGTCGCGATGCCGTGCGCTCCGACAACGGTAAGATTGAGCCAGCCGAAACGATACGAGAGCCTCGAATAAAGATGGCTCCATCGTGTAGTAAGGTTTTAGGCTGAAAAATTGTCTGTAGGAGTTCTTTAGAAATTTCGCTATTGAGGCTGACTCCGGGATTGACAAATACTCGCGTATCGACTGGTGCATTAGTTTCCAATACCATTAATGCTCCCGTGCGATTTTGCGAGAGTTCTTTAACCGCATCGACAATTTCATCGATTACATTGTCGGGTTTAGCGATTTGACGCTGACGCTGAAAAATTTCGATAATCTGTCCTCGTCCGAGCAGTTCTAAAAATCGGCGAAACTCTGACTGAAAGATTACTGCCATAGCAACAGCCGATCCTAACACTAACTTCTCTAGCACGAACTTGAGTAACTTGAGGTTAAATTGTTCGCTCAAGACTGAGGCCAACATTAAAATAATGAGACCCCGCACCATCCATAGGGTGCGACGCTCCCCAATGATGAGGAGCATTAGATAAGTTAAGGCTAGGACTAGTCCGACATCGAGACCGTTATGGAGCAACTCGGATATTATCCTGCTTTGTTGGTCAGGAGCTAAACCCGACATGGGAATTATAAATAATAAATTCTTCTAGGATGAAAGGTCGGTCAGTCTTGTCGGTAAGCGATCGCTACGAATGAGATCTTCATAAGTTTCTCGCTCTAAAATTAGGTTGGCTTCTCCTTCATTAACGACAACGGCTGCCGGACGAGACAGGCGATTGTAGTTGGAAGCCATGCTATAGTTATATGCTCCCGTTGCCATCACTACCAGAATATCTCCGGGTTGGGTTTGGGGCAGGCGAGCATCTTTAATCAGAATATCTCCTGATTCGCAATGTTTGCCAGCGATCGTCACAGTTTCTTCGCAAGAAGCTGACATTCGATTCGCTACAACCGTTCTGTAGACGGATTGATAGGTAATCGGACGGGGATTGTCCGACATCCCCCCATCGATCGCGACATAAGTCCGAATGCCTGGAATTTCTTTGCGACTGCCAATAGTATAAGCGGTAACGCAAGCCGATCCGATTAGCGATCGCCCTGGTTCGGCAATCAATTTCGGTAAGGGTAATTGATGGGTTTGGCAAGCTTTTTCTACTGCTTGCGCCGCCGCTTTCACCCATTCTTCAATACTCGGCGGTCGTCTGCTTCTGTATAACAAATTCCCAGTCCTCCGCCAATATTTAATTCTTTTACCGATAAGCCATATTCTCCTGCCTTTTTCATCCATTTGACCAACACGCCTGCTAAATCTTGATGGGGTTGGCGCTCGAAAATTTGCGATCCGATGTGAGCGTGCAACCCGATAAAATCGAGTTGTTTATTTTGGCTGATGTAGGCGAGAACCTTTTCGATTTGGTTGGGATCGAAGCCAAATTTGCTGTCGAGGTGTCCGGTGCGAATATACTCGTGGGTATGACATTCGATTCCTGGAGTCAACCGCAGCATTATTTTTATAGAATTTTTGTGCGCCATGGCGCACAATTTGACTAAAGTTTCTAGTTCGAGCCAATTATCAACGATAATCGTACAACCCACCGCGATCGCATATTCTAATTCGTCAACCGATTTATTATTGCCGTGGAAGTAGATTTTTTCCCCTGCGTCCAACCCCATCTTTTCAAGCGCTTGTAGGGTTGTATAGAGTTCTCCGCCCGAAACGACATCAAACCCCAATCCTTCACTAGCAATAATCGAACAAACCGCCAGACAACTCCAAGCTTTTGAAGCGTAAATGACTTGAGATTCGCCGCTGTAATATCGTTTAAATCCTTCTCTGTACTGACGGCAAGCCGTTCTTAAGGTAAACTCATCTAAAATGTATAAAGGAGAGCCAAATTGCTCTACTAAGGCGATCGGATCGCAGCCGCCAATTTCCAGACAATCGCGACTGTTAACTCGCGCCGTAAGCGGAAGCAATTCTTGATTGGGCGATCGCTCTTTTGTAAGCTGCGGTAAGTATTGTCGTCCAGAATTTTGCGTTCTGAGATCCGTTGATGTCATAGGGCAATCTTTTCAGTCGATTGGTGTTCTATTTAGTTTATTTATCTTTTGTTTGGCTGCGTTCGCGTAGCGTGGTCTTTACCTAATCGGCTAAATCCATCACTGATGAACGAGGGTGCGAAAAGTATCCTGTATTTTAGTGTACAATCGAAACCTCCCTTTATCCGCAAAATCTCATTATTAAAACTGATAAAAATAATTTCCCTAGGGTGCGATCGAGATAATTTTAACTTTTACCAGTTTTATAGCTCTCGCTCTTCATTTATTTATTTTGCAATGATTTTTCAAGAAATTTAAATTATTTACCTACAAAAAAATAAAATCATATTTATTTTTTATATTTAAAAGTTTGAGTTTTAGTTATTAAAAGTTAATTATTCTTTTTATACAATAAAAATTTGATTTTGATTTTTTATTTTTAAATAAAAATGGCTAAATTTTCCAATCGAATTTTAAAAAATAGCGCGATTAAATTGACCTTTAAAAACAATTGGTATCAGGACATTATATTTGGTTAATTCCTAATCCCCAATCCCTAGTCACCAACGATTATCAAAAAAATGAGTACAATCGTATTGTTAAAGATGTGCCAAAGATATGTCATTGCTAGAAATCAAGATTGGGTCTCTTCAAGCCGAACAATTAAGTCAAGTTGTCGAACTCGATAAAAACTGTTTGGGCGGACTGTGGTCGCGAGAAGGCTATCAACGAGAATTAGAGAGTCCTAATAGTAGCCTAATTGTCTTATCAATCTCTCCGTCTATCCGTCCCCTAGTTTCCTCAAACCTCCTAGAGACGAACTCTAGCGTTTCTACAATTCCTTATCTTCAGGACGCACGCCATGCGCCCCTATCCACATTTGTCGCTAACGAACAAATAATTGGATGCGGTTGCTTCTGGGCAATTTTAGAAGAAGCGCATATTACTTTATTAATGATTGACCCAGACTATCAAGGAAAAGGACTGGGACAATTGCTTTTATATTCCTTACTTGAAGATGCTTACAAGCGTCAACTCGAACGCGCTACATTAGAAGTAAGAGTATCTAATGAAGTAGCCATATCTCTTTATAAAAAATTTGGTTTTAAGATTGCTGGAAGACGCAAAGGCTACTATCAAACCACCGGGGAAGATGCTTTAATTCTTTGGCGAGGAGATTTACATCGATCGCAATTCGAGCAAGACCTAAAAGCTTGGCAAAAACAAATCAGCGATCGCCTTGCTAAAAACCATTGGCAACTGGAAGAGATCGAATAAGGGGTAGCAAACTAAATAAACAGACTTTTCAAAAGACTTTTGCTAAAATCAGCATACAAGGGCAAGCAGCAGGTGATGGATATAGGTCATGTTTGAACGCTTCACAGAAAAAGCAATAAAGGTAATCATGCTGGCCCAAGAAGAAGCACGTCGCCTGGGACATAACTTCGTAGGCACAGAGCAAATTCTTCTAGGGCTAATTGGCGAAGGAACTGGGGTCGCAGCCAAAGTTCTGAAATCTATGGGTGTCAATCTCAAAGACGCTCGGATTGAGGTCGAAAAAATTATCGGTCGCGGTTCCGGTTTTGTAGCAGTGGAAATTCCTTTCACTCCCAGAGCTAAACGGGTTCTCGAACTTTCCCTCGAAGAAGCCGCCAACTGGGTCATAACTACATTGGCACCGAACACTTACTTCTCGGTCTAATTCGGGAAGGAGAGGGAGTAGCCGCTAGGGTTCTAGAAAATCTGGGAGTCGATCTTGCTAAAGTTCGCACTCAGGTCATTAGAATGCTCGGCGAAACCGCTGAAGTCTCCACGACTCCTGGGGCTTCGGGACGGACAAAAACCCCAACCCTCGATGAATTTGGCTCTAACCTGACCCAAATGGCAAGCGAAGGGAAACTCGATCCCGTCGTCGGACGGCAAAAAGAAATCGAGCGCGTCATCCAAATACTAGGTCGCCGTACCAAAAATAACCCCGTTTTGATCGGGGAACCTGGGGTCGGAAAAACCGCGATCGCAGAAGGTTTGGCACAGCGCATTGCGAATAAAGATATTCCCGATATTTTAGAAGAAAAGCGCGTCGTCACCCTCGATATTGGCTTGCTAGTAGCAGGAACCAAGTATCGAGGTGAATTTGAAGAACGCCTCAAGAAAATTATGGACGAAATTCGTCAAGCCGGAAACGTCATTCTGGTAATTGACGAAGTTCACACCCTCATCGGTGCGGGTGCAGCAGAAGGCGCGATCGATGCGGCAAACATCCTCAAACCTGCTTTGGCGAGGGGAGAATTGCAGTGTATCGGCGCAACCACCCTCGACGAGTATCGCAAGCACATCGAACGCGATGCGGCTCTAGAGCGACGCTTCCAGCCAGTAATGGTAGGCGAACCAACCGTAGACGAAACGATCGAGATTCTCTACGGACTCAGAGAGCGTTACGAACAGCATCACAAGCTAAAGATTCAAGACGAGGCACTAGAAGCAGCCGCCAAGCTCTCGGATCGTTATATCAGCGATCGCTACTTACCCGATAAAGCGATCGACTTAATCGACGAAGCGGGTTCTAGAGTACGCTTGATTAACTCGCAACTGCCGCCAGCCGCTAAAGAACTCGACAAAGAATTGCGTCAAGTTCTCAAGCAAAAAGACGATGCAGTAAGAGCGCAAGACTTCGATAAAGCCGGAGAATTGCGCGATCGCGAAATGGAAATCAAATCGCAAATTCGCTCTATCGCCTCTTCTAAGAAGACCGAAGGCGAAAGAAGGCGGCGAACCCGTCGTCACGCCAGAAGAAATTGCGACCATCGTCGCCTCTTGGACTGGCGTTCCCGTCAACAAACTCACCGAAACCGAATCCGAGAAACTGTTGCACATGGAAGACACGTTGCACCAGCGCCTCATCGGTCAAGAGGATGCAGTCAAAGCCGTATCCAGAGCAATTCGTCGCGCCAGAGTCGGTCTGAAGAACCCCAACCGACCCATCGCTAGCTTCATCTTCTCCGGCCCCACGGGAGTTGGTAAGACGGAATTAACCAAGTCGTTAGCCGCTTACTTCTTCGGTTCCGAAGAAGCCATGATCCGTTTGGATATGTCGGAATACATGGAACGCCATACCGTCTCCAAACTGATCGGTTCGCCTCCCGGCTATGTCGGCTACAACGAAGGTGGTCAACTGACCGAAGCAGTACGCCGCCGTCCTTACACGGTCGTACTATTCGACGAAATCGAGAAAGCGCACCCCGATGTCTTCAATATGCTGCTGCAAATCTTGGAAGACGGTCGCTTGACCGATGCTAAGGGTCGCACGGTTGACTTTAAGAATACTTTGATCGTCATGACCTCCAACGTTGGCGCGCCAGTCATTGAAAAAGGTGGCGGCGGTTTAGGATTCGAGATTGAAGACAATCAATCGGAAGCGCAATACAACCGAATTCGTTCTTTGGTACTCGAAGAATTGAAGCGGTACTTCCGTCCTGAATTCCTCAACCGACTCGACGAAATCATCGTCTTCCGTCAACTTAACAAGGAAGAGGTCAAGGAGATTGCCGAAATTCTGCTCAAGCAAGTCTTCGCACGACTTACCGAGCAAAATATCACGCTCGAAGTAACCGACAAGTTCAAAGAACGTCTGGTCGAAGAAGGATACAATCCTTCTTACGGCGCAAGACCGTTGCGTCGAGCGATTATGCGTCTCCTAGAAGATGTCCTAGCTGAAGAAATCCTTTCCGGTCGCATAGAAGAAGGCGATACAGCCGTTGCTGATATCGACGAGGAAGGGAAAGTGAAGATAATTCTTGGCGAGAAGCAACAGCTTTTAGCTCAAGCAACTGACTAATTTAGTCTTTGAAATCATCTCGAAAAGCGGTAGGAAAAACTTTCCTACCATTTTTTTGTGTATTTTGTTTCATAGGATTGATGACTCATAACGGCATCGGGATCGACATCCGTTCCATAAAGCCGCACCCGTTGCTGAAATTGTTCTATTCCCAACATTGGTGACAAGTTAAGCCTGCGTGCAAGACGTAAAGAGGCTTTCAGGAGATGACTGGAAAAAAAATTGTGACTGATTTCGTTGACGAGTGGGAAACGGAGCAACAATGAGTTTTACGTTAGGCTTTCGTATCTGTTTAACAATGCCTAAATCTCGATTAGATGGAGCCGCAAAATACTTCACCGGGTCAGTTGTTAAACCTTGTTGATGAGCGACCGAAAAATGATAGAGACCCCGATAAATCATCTCTAAGGAAATACGGTCAAATGGTAAAGATAATTCATCAGCTACAGCATCTCCCAAATCGACTAATACTGCATAAAAAAGCCAAGTTCCCCAAATTTGTAACTGAACTCCGTTGGTTGAGCCTGTCCATAAATAACTGAGTCCTAAAAGTCGCTTGACCGTATTATTCCCAATGCCTCTGCCAGTAGCATTGCCAGCGAATAGGTTTCTTGTCCCGAAGCACATCCTGCACTCCAGACCCGAATTTGCTCATTTGAGTCTTTATTCGCAATAATCTGCGGGATAATCTGATTCGCTAAGTAATCCCAGACCGGGCGATCGCGGAAGAACTGAGTGGCGTTGATAAAAACGGTATCTAAGAAGTGAGTTGATTCCCCTGGTTGCTGCTCTAGATAGTCGAGATAGTCTCGATAATGCTCAACCCCAACTTGCTGCATTCGTACCAAGGTTCGACGCATCAAACTAGGGCGTTGATAGCCCGTAAGGTCAATCTGTTGAACTCGTTTGAGGTAGTTGAGTAAATCTTCTAATTCAGCCGCTTCTAGGGATGGGGTGGAGACGTTAGTACGAGGGGAATCTAGCGCAAACATCAGGGATAGGTATATTTGTTTCGCTTCCGTTTAGCCTCAGTCGAAACCTTTACTCTTCCAGCTTAGGGGTTTCCAACTCAGGTGTCTGTTCGGTTTTGACAAACGAAAAAATCTTAAACCCTGGATTCGTATCTCATTCGGTCGAAGCAGCCTCAACGGTTAACAGTCTCTGACTTGCGTATGAAGCGTGAGCGTTAGTTCTAAAATAGTTGTCGTTGCTTGCCACCATCTGTCCGCTTCCAAAGCAAACATTTCGAGTTCGGTATTGTAAAACCGTGTTGTCTTGCCGACTGAAACCATTCCTAATCTTTGAGCAACTCGAATTGAGCGATCGCCTTGAGGATTAATAATCGAGTAAACTACAGGAAGTTGCAGCACATTAAATCCATAATTTAAGATCGCTTGTTCTTTATCTTCTTCTGGCATCCAAGTACGAATTATCAAGCGATCGCTTTCAACAATGATAGCCATGAATCGAGTTCCTAATATTTCACAGCGAATTATAGATTATGACACCAAACAATCGTAGGGGCGCATAGCGTGCGCCCCTACTAAATAAATTATATGTCCTAACCTTTGTCAATTATTTTTGAGCAACAACAGTACGATGACGAGGACTGTTTTGAGTAATGGTAGGTGCTTTAAATCCTGCTTCAATTAAAGCTTGTTTGACATCCAAAGCAAAATAGCGATCGAGAAAAGGTTCGGTACTTTTGAGTAACGTCAAAATATAGGGTGGCATTTTCTTGTACGCTTCAGACTGAGGATTCATATCCATAAAAGTAAAATGTCCGCCAGGACGCAGCAAACGATGTGCCTCGGCAAAAATTTTCTGAGTGCCTTCTTGTGGCATTTCGTGGAATAACAAAAAGGCAGAAACTAAATCGAAGGAAGCCTCTGGTAAACCTGTTGCTTCGGGGAGTGCATGTACCCAATCAATTTGTGCGTTGCGTTGTTGCGAGTTGTATCGCGCTACTGTCAAATAATAGGGAGAGAAATCCAACCCCGTCAGTTTAGCTTGGGGATAAACCTTTTGTAGTGCAAACGTGCTTACTCCTACCGTGCAATGCAAATCTAAGATATTTTCCGGTGCGATGGGAAGTTGCGCTTTCACAACATCATGATAAGTTTGTCTGAGTTTTTGGTCGCCTTTAGCACCCGCATCAGTCCACAGACTAGCATGAACGGCATTAGCCGCAACTTCAAATTCAAAAGCAGCATCCCAGCACAGATGACCTTTATCGTAACCGTGAAACGATCGCCGATAATATTCGGGATAAGTTAATTGAGGGTTTTGTATTTGCTGAAATTCAGCTTCCCAATCGATCGATGATAGTTGTTTTACAGTGTCGCGCCACGGGATTCCTAAATTTTCTGCCCGTTTAATCATCATATTACGGGCTTGGTATTTGGCTAAGTTGGCTAAAGGTTTGATGGAAAGTATGCCATTAATCAGATGAGACGCTAATCCTGGTTGCTTGTTAATGGGTGTGGCTGTCATGAAATTTTTAATGTTAAGTTAATTCAAACGAAAAAAGGGTTCTCCGCCGAATCTATTGTAAAAAAAAACCTCTAGCAACAAAAGCTAGAGGATAAGAAGAGGATAGAAATTGGCGATAAAAAATTGCTTGATTATTTTGTTATTGGGTGAGTTGACTCAGAAGCTTCTTCCATCACACTGGAAGAGGTCAGCGCTTCTGGCGGTACGATAATGGCAAAGCTAGACCGTGCAAAAGATGCTTTAGTTGAAGGTTCGGTTTGAGGCACGTCAGTCGCTACAGATTTAGCGCCTTGTGATAAGCGCGTCTTCAGTGCCATGCCACCGACAGATAATCCTGCTAGGGTAACAATACTACCTCCGATAATGGCTATCTTGTTAAAGTCTGGTTGCTTGACAGTTAGATTTGGGGAATTATTAGGTGCAGAAGCGTTCGCATCGCCTTTGAGTTGATCTAAAAAACAGGCTTGCGCTTCGCCAGGGAATAATAATATTGTTGATGCACCAGCCAGTGCGCTAGCCGATACAAGAGCCATCAAAGAAGACTTAAGCTTCATAAAATTGTCTCCAACTGAAGTATTTCTGAAAAACTTAATCCTTGACCCACAAGAAAAGGGTAGGAGCGAATTTAATCTATGTTAACGAGTATGTAGAAATCTTGTTGAGTTTTTCAACTTCAGTAGATTACAATTTTCAATAATTTGTATAGCCTTAAGTCTATAAAAGGTTTGCTTTTGTCGCTAGCATTTTAACTATCATTATGATGCCAGTAGTTTTTGTGGGTTGACAGATGTAATTACACCTTTTCCCTTGGGTAGATTTCGAGCAACGGTTTCAGATTGTTCCGTTGCAGCTTTTTCTAAAATTTTTACTTCGACATTGACTGAGATTAAGTACGAACCCGCTTCATTTCCTACCGTTCGAGCAATAATCTCGGTGAAATCGGGACGTTCGCCAGTAATAGGATTTCTCAAAATACACTTATCCCAATCGTATTCCGCTTGGGGATGAATGGTTAAAACGAAATGATGAGTCATGGATAAGATCCTCATTCGCGATCGATAATTTCTCTCATTATTATAGTACAAATGTACTTAATTAGCAAGATTACTAGTTCAATTAAGGGGTTGAGATTTGAGGACGGTAGGAATTTTTTCAATTAGCTTAGCAGTAATTTGTTCTGGAGTTTGATTATCTGCGATCGCGAGGTGAAGATCTGCTTGTTCGTATAGGGGTCGTCGCTTTTCCAACAACGAAGACAAATTGGGTCGTAGGGGTCGAGTATTATCTTCTGCTAAACGTTGCTCCAGCAATTCTAACGGAGCATCTAACCACACAACTAAACCATGACGAAGATAACTCCAATTCATCGGACGCATGATAATGCCGCCGCCTGTGGCAATAACGCTTTTGGTTAAGGCGGATACTTCTGCTAGCACTTTGGTTTCTAGTTCTCGAAAAGACTCTTCTCCTTGACGAGCAAAAATCTCGTTAATCGATTGTTCGCTGACTCGTTCGATTAAAACATCCGTATCAAAAAAACGGTAGTTCAATTGTTGTGCCAAGACTTTACCGATAGTGGTTTTTCCAGTTCCCATCATGCCAATGAGGAAAATGCTAACTCCTTGCAGTAAATTTGTCATGCCTTTAAATTTAGTTAAATTAGTGCAAACTATCGTAAAAAAAATATGACAGGTGTAAAACACTATACAGCACCGACCCAGAGTATCTAGGTTATCCTAAGAGATGAAAGCTTAATTAATATAAAGCAGATGACAAACCCCACTATTTCCCCTAACCGTCCTTTTGAGCAAGAGCGCGAAATTTGGGAAAGTCTCAAGCAAGCGATCGCGATTAGTTCTGGATTCAAACGCTGGCAAGAAGAACAGAATGCGAATACAGTCTCTAAAATGAGTCTTGACGAACTCGTGCGTCGCTATCTGCGAGAAACGCTAGCTACTTTAGCTTACTAGAGTTGATTGATGATATTTTCAATCTGAGAAACACTTCCAACCACATTATTCATCGTATTGTAGAGTTCGACTAGGCGATCGCCATCTACATGAACTTCGCTGGTTGGATAATTCTCTAGGACTTCGATAATCCGTACATTACCATCTGGTATAGCAGAACTAACCAAAGCTCCTCGCAGCGATTCTCGACTAGCTTTACCCGAAGGCGTTTGAATGACTTCGCTGGCGAGATCGAGTACCAATTCTCCTGGATAGCTATTGAGAATTTTTGAGAGTCGAACGGGATTGACTTCTACTTCCTTGGTCAGCGTTTGTTGAAGTTCTTCTGGCTTCGTGTTAGCTTTCTCCAAATAGTTTTTGAGCGAAGAAGACGTTTCTCCCGTATCGACCAACGTTCTCAACTCGGATACTGAAATAGATTCGCGCAGAATACTGTAACTCAAAATAATTTGTTCTGATGCACTAGCAGGAAGAGGACTTAAGACCATCTCAATTCCTGTAAATAGTGTACCTAATAAAATCGCGCAATTTTTAGAAAGCTTATCGAAGCAATATAGCATTATTTTCTCTCCCAATCCCTTCTCTATTCTAACGAGGTGATTGATAGCAGTTTTCGCCCTCTAGTCCAGTAGATTGAGTAAGTGCGAACAAAGTGAAGGTGTCCTTCGCGAATGACGGTTCGTCCCCATGAGATGGATGCGTCCTAATCCAAGTGTTGGTCACTATAAATCGAGCAATAATCCCCAAAACTGATTATGGGGGTGAATGCGATCGCCTTTTCGATTTAATGGACGGCGTTCGTTTGCCCATTGAAAAATCGATCCTTCAAGATTGAAAATTTTTTTATATCCCATCGCTTGTAATCGTTTTACAACGATAGCAGAACGATATCCGATGGAGCAATAAACTACGATTGGCACAGACAAATCGAGTTTTAACTCTTCAAGGCTAGCAGGAACTAACTTAGCGCCCCACAGATGGCCGATAGCATATTCTTCTGGCGTTCTAGCATCTAATAGTACGGGTCGGTCAACGGCTCTTTCTAGCCAAGCGGCTAAGTCTGAAGTAGAAATTTTAGGGACTTTAGAAAATTTAACTCGAATCAGGAATTTAATAGCTATCCAAACTAGTTTTTACACAAAAACATTAAGACAGAAACCTTGGCAAAACAAATCCTAATGCTAATAACATCCCGCTAATAAAATGAAGATTTACGGCTAGAAATTTACTACTTCTAACGAGATCTGGTTTATCGTGATGTTGCCAGACGTGGCTAACCAATCGATAGGCAAGGGGTAAACTGAGGAAAATTAATAATGTCCAAACTGGAAAGATTTTCAGCAAAACGAAGAGAATGGTAAAAGCAAAAAGACTTCCCGTTGCCCAAGCTAAGACTTTAGCGCCCGTTGTCGTTCCCATACGTACAATTGGCGATCGCTTGCCCGCCGCTAGATCGTCCTCGACCTGATGGAAATGCGAACAAAACAGAATAATTGAAGTACTTATTCCAATGATAACTGAAGCAGCCAAACTTGTTAGCGAGAAGTTTTTTGTTTGTGAATAATAAGCTGCTGCGATCGCGCCTGGTCCAAAGGTAAAAAAGCAAATGATTTCTCCTAATCCTTGATACCCCAATCGAAAAGGCGGACCTTGATAGCTGTATCCTAAAGCACAACAGAGCAAAACTATCCCCAGGATTGTCAAGTCATGTTGTAACCAGGCGATGCTAATAATTCCTAGAATGCCTAATCCTAACAAAAAATTACTCAGCCAAAAAACTAACGATTTATTTCCTGTTAAATTGACAACTGATTCGGCTTTATTTTTATCGATCCCCGTTTCCGAATCAAAAACATCATTACTTAAATTTAACCAAGCAATAATTAAAATCGCTGCACCTAAAAAAGTAAAGAAAATCTCTTGGTGAAAAATATTCGTTTGAGCAAATGCTACCGCCCCTCCCATAGTAATCGGAATAATGGCAACGCTATACATGGGAGGCTTTATAGCAGCCAACCATAACTTTTGGCGAGACTTTTTAACATAACTTATTGTAGTCATTGGCTCAATTTAATCAAAAAAACTAGATAATATATTAGACAGTGCGATGTAATATTTCAGACATACCATTAATGTCTTCTCCAGAAAAAGAAAATTATAAATAAATTTACGATGTCTGTTGCTTTACCAGCCATCCCATCTCGTCATAATTTTTTGTCTCCAGAGCGAGAACTGCGTCAATTAATCTTAGGTTGTCAAGACAAATCTAAGAAAAAATATAAAACGCAAATTATTAGTTTTTCGCTCAAGGTCGATCCGATCGATCCTCTATCGATTTTAGCTGCGATCGCGCCTTCCGGTAGTCCCCATTTTTATTGGGAAAATACCAATAAAGAAGAGGCTATTTTAGGTTACGGAGTCGCTAAGGCTCTAACGATTACTGCTGGCGATCGCTATTTAAAAGCTCAAACATTTATCAAAACTTGTCTTAACAAAACAGTAAGAATAGGAGAATTAAACATTCCCGGTTCTGGACCTTATTTATTTTGCAGTTTGACTTTTTTTAATTCTCCACCATCTCGCAATTCCCCCTTTCCTCCTGCAAAAATCATTCTGCCCGCCTATCAAATCATCAAACAGAAACAAGATTGTGTTTTGGTTATTAATTTAGAAGTCGATTGCAATACAGAACTACAAGATTTATTAAAACAGCTTCAAGATAAAATGAAAGCTTTTACTTGGTCGAGCGATATTTTTAAACACAAGTTATCTCAAGAACAACAGAATATTGCTTGCCAAGAGGAATATAAAACGCTTGACAATTTCAGAGAATCAGTTGCTTCTGCTCTGCAATCAATTGGCGATCGCAAATTTAGTAAAATCGTTCTGGCTAGCGCTTTAGATATTACTTCGCGTATTCCTTTTAATATTCCTCAATCCTTAAATAATCTTCGTCAAAGCTATTCAGATTGCTGTATTTTTTCACAGAGTAATGGCAAAGGCAATTATTTTATCGGTGCTAGTCCCGAACGATTGATTAACGTTCGAGATGGTCAATTAATTACTGATGCCTTAGCGGGATCTGCACCGCGTGGAAAAACTGAAATCGAAGACGATAGTTTTGCCAAAAAACTATTAAATAGCGAAAAAGAAAAAAGAGAACATCAGGCAGTTAGCGAATTTCTCATTCAACGGCTTTCCGAACTCGGTTTAAAACCCCAGCGATCGCGCTTAAATTGCTAAAATTATCTAATATTCAACACTTATGGACTCCAATTTACTCTCGCTTGCCATCTCATATTCATCCATTAGAAATTGTCGCTAAACTTCATCCCACACCTGCTGTTGCTGGCGTTCCTACAGAAATTGCTTGCCAACAAATTCGTCAATATGAAACTTTCGATCGCGATCTTTATGCTGCTCCTATCGGTTGGGTAGATTATCGTGGAAATAGCGAATTTATTGTTGGAATTCGTTCTGCCTTAATTGAAGGAAATCGGGCGCGTTTATATGCAGGTGCAGGCATTGTTGCCGGCTCAGATCCCGATAGAGAAATGACTGAAATTAAACTTAAATTTCAAGCATTACTCAAAGCACTAACATAAATCGGTCGCTGGTCGCTAATAACGGTTAATGACTTGCCCAAGAAGAAGTGTTACTATAATAGATTGCAATATTTATTGAGACTTATCCAAACGCTATGACTTTAACTCAACAGCGAAAACAAGAACTGATAACCGAATACCAAGCTCACGAAACCGATACGGGGTCTGCCGATTTACAAGTTGCCCTGTTGACCGAACGCATCAATCAACTTAACGGACATCTTCAAGCTAACCCCAAAGACCACGCTTCTCGTCGGGGATTGTTAAAAATGATCGGACATCGTAAAAGTCTGTTAGCCTATATACAAAACATCAGTCAAGAACGATACCAGACATTGATCGGTCGTCTGGGCATTCGTCGTTAAAATCCTATAAATAATCTTATGCCGTCAAAATCATCGCGCGATCGCTTGGCGTTTGAACCCAACCAAAAAAAGAAAAAAACTCCCAAGCAACCTCCCATACAACCCCAAAAAGAATCGGGCAAGACTAAAAACGTCGCTCGCAAAAAAGCGACCGAACGATCTATTCCTGAAAGTGTCAGCAAGCGAATGATACGTCGCATGGCCTTTTTTTCTGGCATTCCAACGGGATTGGCAATGTCATCCTTTTTTGTCTTCTATTGGATTGTCAGCCACGAATGGCTAGAAATTCCAGCCTCAGCCGTAGGCGCTGTAACTTTGGGACTATTTGGGTTAGGCGTTTTGGGATTAAGCTATGGCATTCTTTCGTCTTCTTGGGACGAAGACAGGGATGGCGGTTGGATTGGCGCTCAAGAGTTTAAAACCAACTTCGGACGAATGACGGCGGCTTGGCGAGAAGCGAAAGAAGCCGAAAAACAAGCAAAAAACTAATTTTGACGTTGATGTAGGTTGGGGAGCCACTGCGGGCGAACTTCTAAAGTGCCGGAGAAAGCTTCAGCACCGCGTCCTCGTCTTAGCAGTTCCCATCGAGGAGCAAGTGACGTTTGAGCGACAGTGAAGCTCAACCAAGACTGAATATAAAACCTTAAAGTAGCGATCGCGAAGGAAAACGAGCATGATTGTAGTCATGAGAGTGGGTTCCCCCGAAGCAGAAATCGAGCGGATTAACCAAGAGTTGACCGATTGGGGACTAACACCCGAAAAAATCATAGGCAAACACAAAGTTGTCATTGGTTTAGTTGGCGAAACGGCTGCACTAGACCCCCTGCGCATACAAGAATTTAGTCCTTGGATCGAACAAGTCCTACGAGTCGAACAGCCATTTAAACGCGCTAGCTTAGAATTTCGTCACGGAGAACCTGGCGAAGTAATTGTTTCTACGCCTAGCGGTAAAGTGCCTTTTGGACGCAATCATCCCATAGTTTTGATTGCTGGACCTTGTTCGGTAGAAAATGAAGAAATGATTGTCGAAACCGCTAGGCGAGTTAAGGCGGCTGGAGCTCATTTTTTGCGAGGGGGTGCTTACAAACCTCGGACTTCTCCATACGCTTTCCAAGGACACGGAGAAAGTGCCTTGGGATTGCTTGCAGCAGCCAAGGAAGCTTCTGGTTTGGGCATTATTACGGAAGTAATGGATGCTGAAGATTTAGAAAAAATCGCAGAAGTCGCCGATGTCATCCAAGTCGGCGCGAGAAATATGCAGAATTTCTCACTGCTCAAAAAAGTGGGGGCACAAGATAAACCCGTATTATTAAAACGGGGGATGTCAGCAACCATTGAAGAATGGCTGATGGCAGCAGAATATATCCTAGCGGCTGGCAATCCTAACGTTATTATGTGCGAACGGGGAATTCGCACTTTCGATCGCGATTACGCTCGCAATACCCTAGACTTAGCCGTATTGCCTATCTTACATTCTCTAACTCATCTACCCGTCACCATCGATCCGAGTCATGGAACGGGTAAATCTGAATACGTTCCAGCAATGTCAATGGCGGCGATCGCAGCAGGAACTGACGCATTAATGATCGAAGTTCATCCAAACCCGGCAAAAGCTCTCTCAGACGGGCCACAATCGCTCACGCCAGAACGATTCGATCGCCTCGTACAAGAAATGTCAGTTATCGGTAAGGCCGTGGGTCGCTGGCCTAAACAATTATCAGCGATCGGCTAGCCATCGGTAATTAGTAAGTGCTTTCTTGACTATTTAAAAACCTAGATAATATTGCTTAGTTTTGCTGTAGTTGCTAGCTTCATCAAACTACTATATACCTGTTGAAACTATTCGATCGAGCTAACAAAACAAGAAAGCGTTATCCCAACAAGATTATTCCCTATCTTCTAGAAAATAGGGAATAATGCCCGACATTAAGGTTAAATATTTTAAAAGAAAGCTGTCCACCAAGGGCGATCGGCTGGGATTTTAATTAAAGAACCTCGTTTTTGGATATAGGGACTACAAGCTTCGGGTGCTTTATTGTCTGCCAAACAAGTAGGAACATAAGTGCTATTAAGACTGAATAACTCCTCGCTCTCAGTAGTACAAGACTCTCCCTCGCTAGAAACGAAACAGACTCTCCATTTAGATTGGTTGCTATTTTGTCCTAATGCTGTTAGGTCGTAGGCAAAATACGGAGTCTCTCCTCGTTCGTACTTGTTTTGCAGTTCTTGAGCCATTTTTTGACACAAAGCTTCGGCTGATTCACCAGGCCCTAAATATTCAGAATGCCATGTTAAAAGTGGTTTGAGAGTTGGTTGTTTTTGCGCTTCCTGGGTTAGCGCGTATGTCGTTGGTGGGTTACTGTTAGTCGCGCAAACAAAGCTGATTTTTTTTGTAGGTGCTGGTTGCGTCGCTGGTTTTGCTTCTGTTTGAGTAGGCGCAGGTTGCGTTGTCGGTTCGGCTTCTGTTTGAGTAGGCGGTGCTGGTTGCGTTGTCGGTTCGACTCCTGTTTGACTGAAAGCAAATCCGCTATTGAGAACTGTCATTCCGATAGCGACCGCACTACTAGTTAAAATATTAGCAATAGATTTTTTTATCATATTTCGTTCCCTCCCAATCGATTTTAGTTTCCTTTTAATTCTTTGAGCAAGTGATTTAAATTTATTTTGGCGTAGCCAACATCTTGTAATGCGTTTTGGTCTAATTTACCAATCATACTTTCAAGTTGTTCGCTAACCACACTGGGAATTTTAGGTTCTCTAGCGGATAATAATTTTTCTCTAAATAAGGTTAGCATCGACCTGTCTCGATCGCCTTGCGATTTGTCTATATCTTCGAGTGGAACGAGTAAATGCGATCGCAATAGTTTTAACTCCTCTAAATTTTCAGTTGTTCTGAACTTATCAACTTCTCGACAAATTTGTCCGACGAATTGATTTTTGACATACTCTTTCACTACAGGTTGCAAACCAAATTTTCCAGAACTTTTTTCGACGAGCGATCGCTCTGCAAGAGATTTGATAGCTGTAAATAAATCTAGCTCAGGTACGGGTAACAACTCGCGTAGTTTGAAGATCGCCATTGCTTCTTCTTCGCTCGTCAACCAATACATAATATTTTTTTCTAAAGGAGAAAGGCGATCGAACTGCTGTTCTACCAAAAGATAATATCTTGCACGATTCCCGTCAAACTCATGTCGAGAAAGTCAGCAACATTTCCCTCAAATAGTTCTTGAATCGTTGAGGCGACAATCTTTAAAGCCAAGGGATTGCCACGATACAATTTAATTAAGGTTCCCCATCGTTGCTCGGCGGATAATCCTTTTGCTCTGAGCAGTTCTTTGGCTGCCGATCCCAATCCTTCAAGTTGCAGCGATCGCACGGGAAGGGTTTCGCCTTCTAAAAGTGCAATTTCTCGCGGTTTTTCCAAACTAGTTAAAATAAGACAGCTTTGGTGAGGTTCCTGTCCGATGCGTTTGAGTAATTGACTGTAGTCTTTGTGAGCGTCTTGATAATGTCCCGCAAAATCGCCGTGACTGAGAATTGCGTCAAAGCTATCGAGAATTACCAAACAGCGATCGCGACGAAAACATTCTAAGAGTTGAAAAATGTTGAGATCGACGCGATCGGATAAATTAGGATTGGCTTGTTTAGAAAAAAATTGGATTAAATCTGCTAGTAGATAATTAAGCGAAGGAATACCGCGCAGCGATCGCCAAATAACGCGATCGAACTTCTCTTGAATATTCTGTGCTAGCTTAACTGATAAGGTAGTCTTGCCGATTCCTGCCATTCCCAACAGTGCTATCAATCGACAATTTTCTTCCACAATCCACTGTTGTAACGTGCTGAGTTCGTCGCTGCGACCATAAAACACCGAGGCATCAGGCGCTCCTCCCCAGTCTTGCGGGTTTTGAGAAAAGGAAGGCAAAGACGAAGCAAAGCGAACTTTTTCTGGAGCAAAAGCTCTATTTTTAGCAATATCTGGTAAATATTGAGCGGTTAAAGCGATCAATTCCTGTCGTCTGTTTTTTTTGATTCCTGCAATTTCCGAGGGGACTTCAAAGCGATCGCATAAATTTTGAACGTGCTTGCGAACAGTTGCTTCTGTAGCGCCGATTTCTTGGGAAATTTCTTCATCATCTTTTCCTTCAAGCAGCAAAATCAGCACGCTTTTAGGTTTTGGCGTGAGTTGCTCGAAGATAGTTGTGAAGTTTTCCAGAGACATGGTTCTGTGAATGCCAGTTTGTTTCTTAAATACGCATACACAGTTTACTTGTAATACTTTGTAGTCGCAGTGAAATCTTAATTTTTGTGAATTCACAAAAACAACCATCGTAGATTACGGAGATCGGTTTAACCGATTGGATCCGAAATCCGTAATTTCACGATTGAAGTATTAAGAACGCAGTCATACACTATCGATAGAATAAATTTTTGAACTTCTTTGTGAATTTTGTCACAAACATCAAGAAAAATTATCGTCTGCTCTCAGTATTGTTTTAGCTCCCTAATTGGGAAGGAGTAGTACTATGGAAAAAGCAAATTTTCTCTATCCTCGCAGCCAATACAGAGGTCCTTTCAGTCCTCAGCTTCTAGCATTTAATGCTAACTTACAGGAATTTACCCAAAAGGCAAATTATATTTGTGCGCTACAAACTAGCGGTAAAATGTCTGCTCAGAAAGCTTTTGCAGAACTCCAAGATCTTTGGATGCAGTTAGAACGAAGCCAGGAAGGGTTAGGAATTGGAAATTAGGCAAATGAGAATGGGAAATAGGAACACTCTCGAAGGATTTATTATTGTAAGGGCGAATAGCCATACTCCTCTGGGGAGGGCTATGCCAACGCCCCTACCTAGCTTCAAAAACTCTTAATAATGACTAAAGTATATGAAAATTCTATTTTTACATCCTAATTTTCCCGCTCAATTTCGCCATTTAGCAGCAACATTAGCCCAAGATAAACAAAATCAAGTTGTCTTTGGGACGGCTCGTAAAGAAGGTCAAATAAATGGCGTTTTTAAAGCGATTTATAGTCCTTCGCGCGAAGCTCGTCCAGAAACTCACCACTACGTTCGGACGCTTGAAAACGCAGTTTTGCAAGGACAAGCTGTATACCGAATCGCCGAACAACTCAAAGCGCAAGGATTCGTCCCCGATTTAATTTACGGTCATTCGGGTTGGGGTCCGACTTTATTTATGAAAGATGCTTTCCCTACGAGTAAACTGTTGTGTTATTTCGAGTGGTTTTATCACGCTCGCGGGACAGATGCAGACTTCGATCCGAGCGAATCGCTTACGCCTGATGACATTGCTCGCATTCGTATTAAAAACACGCCAATCTTAACGGATTTATATAGTTGCGATCGCGGTCTTTCCCCCACCCAATGGCAGCGTCAACAGTTCCCCAAAGAATTTCAAAGCAAAATTCACGTTCTTCACGACGGTATCGACACCAATTTCTTTCAACCCAAACCAAAAGCAAAGTTAGTTTTACCGTCAGTCAATCTCGATTTAAGCGGCGTTGAAGAGATTGTTACCTATGTTGGTCGGGGAATGGAACCCTATCGAGGGTTTCCTCAGTTTATGGAAATGGTAGCACTGCTGCAACAGAGACGACCTAAATGTCATGTTGTCGTTGTGGGAGAGGATCGCGTCGCTTATGGGCGATCGCTTCCCGATGGGAAAACCTACAAACAGCTTATGCTAGAAAAGCTACCATTAGATTTATCAAGGCTGCACTTTACCGGGCCGCTTCCCTACGCTCAATACGTTCAAGTCTTACAAGCTTCTTCGGTTCACGTCTATCTAACTCGTCCTTTTGTCTTGTCTTGGTCGATGTTAGAAGCAATGTCAACGGGATGTTTGCTAGTAGCATCTGATACGCAACCCGTTACCGAACTCATTCAAGATGGCGTTAACGGACTGTTAGCAAACTTTTTCTCGCCTCAAGAAATTTGCGATCGCGTTGAAGAAGCACTCAATAACTCCGAAAAAATGCTCTCTCTTCGTGCTAAAGCGAGAAAGACGATTGTAGAGAATTACGATCTATCCGATCTCTTGACCAAGCATTTGCAATGGATTAAAGAGCAATAAGCTGTTAGCCATTGGTGACAAGTTAAACAGAAGTGGAAAAAGTCAAGACCTGTGAATGAGGACTAGGAGACAAATCGAGGAGAGGTTGTTTTCCTTTGGGACGAGGAGCCTTGACTCTCTTGATGGTTCGCGAGTTGGTTTGAAAATTTTAATCCTTGGACTTTTACTCCTGAATTTAAACGAATTGACTTTTGCTGCATTTTCTTAACTTGTCACCAATAGGGAACAGGCAATAGGCAATAGCAATTTTAGATCGCGACTCCTTCTCGTCGGGGATCGCCGCTACCTTCCATTTCTCCGTTAGCGGTTTTTCTAACTGCATGAACGCCACCAAAAACATATTTTGTTCTCGCCATAATATTGCTTGAGTTGCTTGGGGAAGGTGCAATTGTTCGATAATTTCTGGTTGGGAAATTGGTTCTATATTAAAAATATCATTTTCCCAATGAACTCTAGGACTTGCTACAGCTTCTTCGATCGATAAATCGAAATCCAAAAGATTAGAAATTACTTGTAAAATTGCCGTTCTAATCCTATTCGATCCACCAGAACCTAACACTAATTCGGGAGTCCCGTTTTTAAGAACCATCGTCGGCGACATCATCGAAGAAATACGGCGATCGCATTCCCATTGATGAAAACCCAGTGGATTTAAATCGGCTTCTCCTAACATATTATTAAGCATAATTCCCGTTCCTGGAATGACATAAGACGACCCTTCTCCATTAGAAACCGTAACGCTGGCTGCATTGCCATCGGAATCGAGAACGCTAATATGAGTAGTACTGCCCCATTTATTTGTCGTAGAATTCAACTGCGATCGATAAGTTTCTAAATACTGTTCGTTTAAAAATTGCTTAAAAATTTCGTCTTGATAAATATAATTATCGTAATCTTTTTTCTAGCTTGATTGGTTAGACACATGACTTGAGCGAGGATTTGTAAGTGTTGGCGGCTGCCAAACTCAATTTTTTTTAAATTTAAACTTTCTAAAAGTTTTAAGGCAAAAGCAATCAGCGTTCCTCCCGAACTTGGCGGCGGATTGGTAAGGATTTCATACTCGCGATAATTAATTTTTAAAGGTTTTCTCGCAATAACACGATAGTTTTTTAAATCATCTAGGGTTAAATGTCCCCCTTCTGATAAATCTTGAATGAATTGTTCGGTAAGATCTTTTTTATAAAAAGCTTGAATTCCATATCTCACTAATTCCGATAACGTTGCCGCAAAATTTTTCATATAACAGATTTTACCCGCCGTTAATAGTTCGCCTTTTGGAGCATAAATTTGACGAGATTCTGCATACTTAGTCAAGATTGGTTCAAGAATTTTAAAGGTAAAACTATTAAAATTGCTGACCAAAAAACCATTTTGGGCACAGTCGATCGCGGGTTGAGCAACAACGTCAAAAGGTAGTTTTCCTAATTTTTGATGAACTTCCCAAAAACCTGCTAAATTTCCAGGCGTGGCGATCGAACCCAAACCGATATGAAAAGTTTGAATAGCATCGCCAAAATTAACATCAACCGGATAAAAATCGAGTTCTTCTTTTGATTTCTTGTAACGAGGCGTTTGACAAAAAAAATCAAATAAAATACCTCGATTGTCTTTTGTATGAGCTAAGAAAAATCCACCGCCTGCTACAGAAGCTAAGTTTGATTCGACAACACAAGATGTTAAAACTGCTGCGATTGCAGCATCAAACGCATTACCCCCCAATTCAAACATTGCTTGTCCTGCTTCGGCAGTTTTCTGATGTCCCGCCGCAATTACACCTCGATTTTTTGGACTCATTTCTTTTGTTGTTAATGCTAAATCTAAAAGTATCAATGAAATTAATAAAAAAAACTAGTCCATATAAGAATAAACTACTATGCCAAGATTCGGTATTACTAACAACTGTCCTTCGTGATGACCAGTATAGTATGAACCTTTAGTATTAGCTGCTAAGTTTATTTTTTTAGACAAATCTTTGTCCAAACCCATATCATCTGCACAACCTAATCCATATTCAAAAATAAAAGATCGCCGATCGTCTTCGCTTTCTTTGATAGGTTTTTCTTTCCAGGCTTCGTAGTAATAGTTAGAATAATGATGCTCTTGAGAAGATTTAGATTCATATTCTCTAGTTCTAGTTGCATCTTTAAAAAAACTTAATTCTTGTTGATTAATTTTTTTTAATGTATTGTTTGATCATTTAAATACTTTAATACCACAAAATAATTGTTCTTTGGCAAATCCAAAAAATGATACCTCTATTTTTTGAGGTATAAAGTTTCTATTAAAATTCTGACTATCTAATTCCCACATATTAACCAAACTCCTGTAAAGAGGCGATATATCGTCTCTCTATTAATTATCATCATTCATCATTCCTAATCGCAACCTTACCTAAGATAGACGGGCAAGCAAAATAAAAAGGTTAATTTGAAGAGCAAGGCATCGCCTGTTGTTCGCACACAAAGAATGTTACCAACCATGAATGAAACGATCGCACAGCGACAAATTACGGTCGCCGGACTACCTATTGAGTATCTAACCGCAGGAGAGGGAGCTCCCTTACTCCTGTTGCACGGCGTTGGAGATAGCGCCCAAACCTGGGAATTGATAATCCCGATATTAGCCCGCACTCACCGCGTCTACGCGCCGAGTTTACCAGGTTTCGGGATGAGTGCTAAAGAAACTTCCGATTACTCGCCAGAGTTTTACACATCATTTATCGCTGATTTCCTCGATGCTCTTGAATTGAAACAAGTTGCGATCGCCGGAAACTCCTTGGGTGGACTCATCGCCATGCGTTTAGCTTTTGAATCTCCTAGTCGCGTCAGTGCTTTAGTCCTCATCGATAGTGCGGGGTTGGGTCGCGATATTACTTTGGCATTGCGTCTCTTGACTTTGCCAGGAATGGAAAAACTCACGAGTACGTTATATCAAACAAAAATAGGTGCAAAAGTTTGGGCGTATGCCGTTAGCAGCTTGCTTTTTGCCAATCCAACTCAGGTTCTCCCCGATTGGCGCGATCGCCTACAAAACATGGCACGAAATCCAGGTTATTTAAAAGCAACGGTGGGAGCAGTTAGAGGCGGAAGTACGATAGTCGGACAGCGCGATCGCGAAATACTACTGGATCGCCTGCCAAATCTGGCAATGCCGACGCTCATTATTTGGGGCACTCGCGATCGCATCGTACCAGCACATCAAGCTCATCTGGCAAACGCACGCCTCAAACAAGGACAACTGGTGTTGCTCGATTGCGGACACGTTCCTCAACTTGAAAAACCAGAAAGTGTCGCAGAAGTTCTCGTTCAGTTTCTCAATACCACTGCTGTCTTGTCGCGCTAGCAAAAAAAGAAAATGTCATTGATTACTTAGGAGCCAGCCCTCCTTTTTTTATTGAAATCTATTCTCAATTATATTGACAAAGATTTTTAATAAAGATATAGTAAACATCAGTGTTCTCCTCTCAAGGATCGGCAGGTGAGGCCGCTATGACGGTTTTAGGCGCGGCTCTCCTGTTTTTTTATTAGAATTAGTAAATAGCGATTAGGGATTGATAATTGGGTCAAATATCCCGATATTAAAATTTCCCACTCATTAATCTTTATGTAGGCGCTACATAATAACGCTAAACTAGAAAACTGGGACAAAAGTTTTTAATTATTTAAATTGATTATATGAGCGCTTCACATCCTGCGTCACTGCCTAGCGCGCGATCGCAATTTTCAGAATATGACGTTATCGTTATCGGCTCTGGAATTGGCGGATTAGTTACCGCAACTCAACTCGCCGCTAAAGGAGTCAAGGTTTTAGTTTTAGAGCGCTATCTCATTCCTGGCGGGAGTGCGGGTTATTTTGAGCGAGAAGGCTATCACTTCGATGTAGGAGCTTCGATGATATTTGGTTTCGGAAGCCAAGGCACTACAAATCTCCTCACTCGCGCCCTCAAAGCCGTTAACATGAGCTTAGATACCATTCCCGATCCCGTCCAGATACACTATCATTTGCCCGATAATTTGACCTTAAAAGTTCATCGAAATTATGAGAATTTTTTGCAAGAATTGACTGCACATTTTCCGCACGAAAGCAAGGGGATTCGTCGTTTTTATGACGAGTGCTGGAAAGTGTTCAACTGTCTCAATGTCATGGAGTTGCTTTCTCTTGAAGAACCTCGCTATTTGATGCGAGTCTTTTTCGAGCATCCTTGGCTTGTTTGGGATTGACGAAGTACTTGCCTCAAAATACCGGAGATATTGCCCGTCGCTACATCAGCGACCCAAAACTGCTGAAATTTATCGATATGGAATGTTACTGTTGGTCAGTCGTTCCCGCCGATAAAACCCCGATGATTAATGCTGGAATGGTCTTTAGCGATCGCCATTACGGCGGTATTAATTACCCTAAAGGCGGCGTGGGTCAAATTGCGGCAAAATTAGTCGAAGGATTGATAAAATCGGGCAGCGAAATTCAATACGGCGCGAGAGTTACAAAAATTTTACTCGAAGGGAGTAGGGCAGTTGGCGTTAAATTAGCTACTGGAAAAGAATATCGAGCTAGGCGAATTGTTTCCAACGCGACTCGTTGGGACACTTTCGAGAAGTTGCTTCCTGCTGAGGCAATGCCTGCTTCAGAAAAGCGATGGCAAAAACGATATCAAAAATCTCCCAGTTTTTTGAGCCTGCATTTAGGAGTCAAAGCAGAGGTTTTGCCCCCTGGAACGGAATGCCATCATATCTTGCTAGAAGACTGGCAAAAAATGGAAGACGAACAAGGAACGGTGTTTGTCTCAATTCCTACCCTCCTCGACCCCGATTTAGCGCCGCCGAATCACCACATCATCCATACTTTTACGCCAAGCTGGATGGAAGAATGGCAAGGACTTTCACCCCAAGACTATCAACACAAAAAAGAAGTTGTAGCAGAACGGTTAATCGCAAGATTAGAGAAAATCTTTCCAGGATTGAGCGACGGTTTAGATTATCAAGAAGTTGGAACGCCGCGCACCCATCGACGTTTTTGGGACGCGATGACGGAACCTATGGCCCAATTCCCCAACGGAAATTAGCGGGTTTGCTGGGAATGCCGTTTAATCGAACGGCGATCGCGGGATTGTATTGCGTTGGCGATAGTACCTTTCCAGGACAGGGATTAAACGCAGTAGCCTTTTCTGGCTTTGCTTGCGGTCATCGCATCGCAGTAGATTTGGGACTCTAGTTAGATTCAAGTAGGCTATTTTTAGACTAGACTGCTAAATTTCAGTAAATTCACGCTTGGTAAAAACTAAAGTTCGACGCATGATTAAATTATTCAAAAATTAATCTAGTAAATTTCACACACAATGTTCCCTTAGAGCAGTCTGGCTATATTTGCCTTGGTTCAACAGGAATAGTTTACAACGCTAATGTCCCATTCTGTCGAGTCTAATCAGCTAGCTTATCAGCTTATCAGCCTGATGCGCACGAGTCCTACTACTCGATCCATGCTATCGAGAATGGCTCAAACTCTAGGGCAAACTTTTCAGGCAGATTTTTGTTTGTTTGTTGCAAGTACTGGTATTAGACCCAAAATACGAACGGGTTTCTGGGATCGAAAAGAATCTACAGAACTTCCTTTTGAGATAAACAAACAATTTTTTCTATCTTCTGCGATCGCAGAGATTTTAACCACAACCGAACCGTTAGCGATTGTCGATAGCGGCGATGCAAGTTGGTTAGAAGAACTCTCAGCGCGATTGCCCTCCGGGCAGCGCCAAGGGCGATCGCTACTCGGAATAACAACTTATTTTCAAAATAATGCTAACGGGATAATTATGGTCGGATATCTACAACCCCATCAATCGACAAAACAAGAATGCGAATGGTTACAAGCAGCCTCTGAAGTTAGCGCGATCGCTGTTTTATATGGCTCAACTAGAGACAGTAACCAAAGTCAATTTCGATCGTCGAGTCTGCCTTTAACTTGACCAAAGGAAGTCCTTT
>JAAUUT010000192.1 GCA_012031035.1 Candidatus Altimarinota bacterium
AAAGCCAATAAAACTCCTGACTGATTAATTGGGGCGAGTTGTTCGCTTTGTTCGCTGTGTTCGTCGGACAGTAGTTCGGATTCTTCTTTGAAGTCGGTAAGTCCGCCGCCTCGTCCTATGTGGGCGTGTAGGTCGTCTAGCTGTTGAAGCTGGTCGCCATCTACGTAAGATTTATTACCTAGCTTAATCGGCTTGATGTCGAGAGCTTTAAGTCTTTCGTATAGAGCAGTGCGCTTAATGTCGTATCGAGCGGGCAGGTCGGAAACGGGAAATCTATCAATCTGTGCGTTCATGGTGTTCGCCGGATAAGGAGTGAACAAATTCTACCCCTTTGTTCGGCGAACGTTCGGCGAACAGAGAAACATCGATGGCTAATCAAGATATTGCTGACAAAGCTATCGCTTTTTCGTTCTCCTCTTGTTCGTCTTTAAAAGGTAATTCAGGTTGGTTTTTTAGGTCGTTGTATTTGATTAAAACTGCGCGACGTTTATTGGTTCCACCCTTAAATAAAACATTTGGGTTCAAAAATATAACACCTGTTTTTCGTCTGATAATGTCGTATTTCTCAAGAACTTTGAGGGTTTCAACGACTGTCATTTTGCTGAAACCAGTTTCGTTTATTATTTCTTGAATTGTTTTAATAAGTGTATTGTTTGAGTAGTCCATATTCTTGATGATGTAGAAAACAAGTTTCATTTTTGCGTTCGATAATTCATCAACGGCGGCAAGAATATGACCGATCCAGAATTTCTGAAAGTTAGCGTCTCTTTCCTCAATTTCCATAACTTGACAGTCAATAATTTCGCCCGTATCACGGTTTATATATTGCTGCGTTCCAATAATCTTTGTTTTACGGCAGGTGTTTACACTCTTACTCGTTTTCATCTTGTCCACCACTAATAGACTATCTATACTATAAACATTAGAACAAATAGTCTAATTAAGCTAGACCATTTATTCTAAAAAATTAGACCATTTGTTCTAAAAAATTAGACCATCTAAAATCTCTAAACTCCTGATAAAATCTAGCGTTTTGAGAGTTTACTAGGTAGTTTCACTCTTATCTAGATATGCACGACTCCCCCTGCTATGACGAAAGTCGCGTGAAAGCGCCTCCGGCGGTGGGGCGGATGGGAAGGAAGTAGCTAGGAATCGGTCAGAGTAAGCTTTTAAAGAGATAGTCCTCTGCCGCGATCGCGCTTGGGCTGATTCTGTTGTTGTAGATCTCGCTCTATTTGAGCCTGTAAAGCCTCGTTCCAGTCTTTTTGATGTTCTGGTACATTTCGATAGATTTGAGAGCTTTCAGGGGCAATTTTGGCTAGTTCTAGAGCAAGTTTATTTCCGGCTTCATCCCTATCAGTGGCGATGAGAATTTCACCTCCAAGGGCGTGAAGCTTCTCAAAAGCCGTTTTGAGTAAGTCTTTCTGAAGCTCAGAGATAGTTCCTCCGGTAGCAAAGTATCGGGTAGAGTCGTCGGGAAAAAGTTGATGATAGCTCAGACAGTCAATCGGGCTTTCGCAAATGACCAGTCGCCGATCGCCCGTTTTGCTGTGGGAAACCCATAACCCTTTACTACCGCCGCTAGAAAAGCCCTTAAAGTTTTGGTTACGAATTTCGTAGCCACAGACCCCATCGCGATCGCGGTGAGGGAAAATGACGTTATTCCGGCTGTCGGTGTAGATCGTTCCCTCAAATCTAGGGTCGCTGGTGGTTGGTTGGCTGATGCCTCGCGCTTTGAGATAGGGATGATGGGCGATCGCATCAAAGCTTTCAAACTGGGCTAGAATTTTCTGCCTGTCTTTTGAAGCGGGTTCGGGTTTGGGAATCGGTTCTAAAGTTAGTGTAGAAGTTGGCGAATAACTGCTATTAATCCAAGGTCTAAGTTCGAGTCTAACTTCTCCTAAATTGAGGTTTTTTCTCTTCTGAACAAAATCAATAATTGAGCCACAATCTCTATCGTCTTTGACCGAGTAATAGAAATAATGGCGATCTGCTTGATCTACGCCAACAAGAATTTTATCTCCGGTATTATCCTTGAGAACAATACAGTTTTGAGAAGATTTATTTTTGTCGATACAGTAGCCAGAATTGAAGGCATATTCAACTAGATTAATTTCTGTCTTAAATCTTTCGAGTTCTTCTGCTCGCTTCATTTTTATTCTTCTAAAACGTTCGTGATGTCTTGATAAGCTCTGTTTAATTGCTCTACCTGTTCGTTCAAGGTTGTTATGGACTCTGACAACGATAGAATTTGCTTCGCTAAGTTGCTGATTTGTTCGTTCTGCTGCTTTTTGTCCGTCTCGTATTGAGCCACAAAGTTCTTGAAGGTTTGCAGTAACTCTTTTTCTAACTCGTTCATCAGACTCCTTTACAGCTTCTGACAGGGTTTGCCGTTGCATCGCCAATTGGTCTTCTCCTGGCTGGACGGTGGTAGGATAACAAATCTCCCGTTGTTCGTTTGATACAGTTCCACTCCCCAAGTCTTGTTTTTGAGAATTTCTAAGGTTTTCTTCTGGGCTTGAATCTCTTGCGATAGATTGGCCACATATCGCATCATCGCCCAACTGCCGAGCGAGGAACCGATTAAGAGGCTCATAACTGTTACTGCTGGCAGAAGTAGAAACCATTTCCATTGAGCGTTGATGAACCGCCTCATTCTCTCCGTATCGGCATAGATTGTACTTAACACGTTCCTTGATTCTTGTTGTAAGTTCTGTTTGAGAAGCTCTAATTCTTGTTTGTGTAAGGTTTCTATCTGTTTCCTGTCCGCTTCTAGTTTCTGCTGTAAGTCCTTGTCCAAGTCGCCAAGATGCACTATAGATTCCTCCCTTTAATCTCAATTTTTGGCCGATTTGCTCGTTAAATACGGTGATGTAATCTTCTCCCGCTCTGGTAATTTGAAAGCCCGATCGTTCGAGGAGGGCAATTGCATGGGTGCGATCTTTTACCCGTCCCAATCGAATGTTTTCTGTAACGTAGTTGGTAATGATTTGGCGATAATCTTCTCTTGTGTGGGTTGATTTTCCGGTTAGTTCTAAACGGCGCGAGCTAGCATCAACTAAAGCCTGATAGCCAGGATGATAAGCTCTGGCTCGTTGCGGATCGTCGGGGCTTGCCCAGGAGTGCGAATAGTTCCAAGAATCCCGCCAAGGGCGAAAGTAATTGCCCCAGCCGGGGGGTGCGATGTTGAGACTTTTGCCTGTGGTGAGTTCTACTCTAGGGGTAATAAAATGAAGCTCGACTCGATTATCGCCCGTGTGGGTATGTTTTACCCATAAGATGCTGTAGCGATCGCGATCGAGTCCGGCGAAGGCAGTCTTTTCAAAAGAATCCATAATCGCTTCAAGCTGCTCGGAATTCGGGGCATCAGATGGGGCAAAGCTAATTACGCCGCTACGATATTTGTGTTTGAAGTCTAATGAGTCGATTAGTTGAATTGTCTGTTGTGGGTCGCCTCGGAGAAGTTCGGGAGCGGGTTCTCGTTTAATTCCATTCGCATCCATCTCTTTGAGCAGATACTCGACGGCGGTTTTGCCTTTTCCTGTCCCTCGGTTGAAAAATTTAAGTAACATCTTGTTTCGCCTCCGGCGGGGGGGCGGATGGGAAGGAAGATGATGGGTTGGTTGATAGTTGGGTTAGGGCAAGCTCGATGGCTCTGAGGGCTTCTAGAACTTCAATGGCTTCTGCGGTTGATTTGTAGGTGTTAGCCCATTTAGCGATTTGATTGAGGTTATTTCCGATGCGGCTAATTTGACGGGTTTGTTCGGCAAGTGAAGCGCGATCGCTTGCCGTCCAGGTGCGCGTTCTTGACATGGCTTCTCGGATTAAAGTTGAGAGGGGAATGCCTGCAAGAACGGCTTTTTCTTGCCACGAAAGTTTTTCTGGTTGGCTCAATCTAATCTTGAGGGAGGTATTCAGTTTCTCAGCCATTTTGAGAAGAAGAGAATGAAACTAGAATTCATTCTACTGTACCTCCGTGGGGTCGATGAGTTTTAGAAGTTAAAGAAATAATAATGTTTAAATAAGGCGATCTAGTTAAGATTTCAAGTTGGATTTAATTCGATAGTTAGTACCTAGATTTTGGGAAATTCCTGACGGTCGAGCGAATTGCTCTTAGATCTCTGATGAATGTACATATGTACTAACCGCGTCAGCGACGATTATCGCGCTCGCGAGCGCCAACCAGGAGCGATCGCTCCTTGCAAAGAGCGGTGTCGAGGCAAAAGCTTGACAGTTATTGATTACTGGGGGAAGGATTCCCCCAGACCCATATAGGGCGGATGGGAAGGAAAATGTCATGGCGTTCGGTGAACATTCGGTGAACAGACAAACGCAATTTTAAGTCTGATGTAGCAAATTTTAAAAACTAGACCGGATAAGAGTTTTAAAACCATCTTGCCGAAAATACCATGTATCTCGGTTCAATACCTATTTACTGCTTATATGGTTACTACTGTACTTGTTTTGTTGATAGCAAGTTTTGCTCAAATCAATAAGGAAGACCGCAAAGAGATTGTACTTTTGATAATTACATCCCAAGTTACATTAATGGGAAGTGCTTTGGGATTTTATTTTGGGAAAGAAAGCTGAACTAACTTGAAATTAAAAATTAAAAAAACATTCCTTTCCCATCTGCCCCTGGGGGTTTTAGGGGGTGGAACCCCCTGACCAGCGTACCCCCTTGGGGTCTACTGGCGACAAATACTGTCCGGTTGACCTGCCAATTCAGACGTAATCTGCGACAAAAAAATCCTAAACCACGACAAAAAAATTCGTCAAGCCTGTCGCCATTTAAGACAAATAAGTACATTTACTCACGACACGCTAATGGCGGGTACACCTGCCATTAGCGTGTCAGGTGGTCGGAAGCTGAACCCATTGAAAAATAAGGATTTTTTAATTTGTATATTCTTATCTCTAAATGAAGGGGTCTGGGGAAGACCTTTCCCCAGATCAACAAACTGTGGCGATTAGCCACAACGATACTAAGCAGCCCCGTTTTAGGGGGGGGTTCTGCGCGGGTCTTCTTGTCTGACCCAAGTTCAAAAATTCAGGGTAGAGATCGCCCGTTGTTTCTGCTTATCTGTGACCCCTAGATAGCGTTCTAGGGCGGCAAGTGTGCGATGACCGGAGATAGCTTGAATGTGCCTTAAGGGAACGCCAGCATCGCTCATAGCGGTTAGAGCAGTTCTTCTGAAGCTGTGAGTACTAACGCCTTCAATTTCTAGCCCGTAACACGCTTCGCGCAGGAGGCGATCGGCGCTGGCTTTGTGAATGTGTCCCCTGCCATGCCTGCCTGGGAATAGATAAGGATTGTATTTGTTGAGAACTGGTTGGGAGTGCTGGTATTCCTCCAGATACTCGCGTAGTCGGGGATGAATGTCGATTTCTCTAGTTTCTTGTTTGCCTTTGGTGTTGAAGCAGCGAATGACGAGTTTTTCTCGCACGCCCTTAATCCCGATCGCGTCGGCATAGAAAAGGGTGCAAGCTTCATTGATGCGGGCAGCCGCGTAAAGACAGATGCCGAAGAGAGCTTTATCTCTTGGATTGGTGAACCCTTGGGTGAATAATAGAGTTATCTGGTCGCTCGTGAGGATTTCAGCGCGTCCGAAACGGTTGACTTTCATAGGCTTTATGATACGCGATCTAACTACACTAAGACAGCGTAGGCGCGGTCAAAGCTTAATTTTTCGTAGAGAGAAGGGAGTCAGTTAAGCTAAACTTATCGAATTGGGGCTGAATCCCTGAGCAGAAATCCCTAGCCCATAAGATTTTTTGATGAGTTGGTCTACTGAATCTGTCTTAGCGGTGTTGTTTTGGCGATGGTGGCACAATTGAAAAGTCAACCTGGCTTTTAAGGATAACGGAAAGATGAGTATCGATGCTCCTTTAGAAGACTTTGGTAGGAATGAAAACGGTTCCCACCTTCAGGAGTTTGAGAAAGCCCACAAGAAAGACTTGGAGGCGATTACGGCTGTATTAGTTAAAATCACCCACCATACGCCCCAAGAGATTAAGCCCCATCTTGATGCGATGCTCTCTAGGCTGGTAGAGTCAGAAAAAGCAAGCGATCTTCCCAGAAAGAGAGCGCAAGCCTTTCGGGAGTGGGTAGAAAGCCATCGAGGAATGAATCTGCCCAATCTGTCCGATGAAGCGATAAGCCGAGAAAGCATTTACGGAGAAAGAGGCTGACAAGTTACCTAATCGACACTAACTTACTGTTGCGAAGCATTTCTCTAGACCATCCCATGCACCCCCTTGCGGCGGGGGCGGTGAATGCTTTATTAGAAAGCGATTCGGAGGTGTATGTTTCGACTCAGAACCTGATTGAATTCTGGAATGTTTGCACGCGCCCGCTTGAAAGAAATGGGTTAGGAATGACCGTTGAGAGGACGGATGCCGAGTTGACGAGACTTGAAGGCGTTTTTACCGTCCTGCCGGATTCTCCTGCTATCTATGCGCAATGGCGGCGGCTGGTCAGAGTGCATGGCGTGATGGGGGTTAAAGTTCACGATACTCGGCTGGTAGCCGCGATGCTCGTGAGTGGAGTTCCCCACATCTTGACGTTTAATACCGACGATTTTCGACGATTTTCTGAGATTACCGCCGTCCACCCTTCAGAAATAACGCCCTAACCGTCACATCGAGAAGTTATTGCTTGGGTGGATGAGGAGTGAGGATGAATTGTCCCATTAAGCTTTACCTTGTCGGCGTTGGCGGCTTTTTTCTTTAATCTTTTTAAATGTTGCCTCCCCATCAACGAACCGTCCCTGGTCAGCTTGAGAGATGCCGATAGCGATTTCTTTTTTCAATTCTTCAATTCTTATGGCTTTGAGGGCTTCCTGTTCCTTAAGCAACCGCAACCCTTCGCGGATTACTTCGCTGGCAGAATAGTACATTCCACTCGCCACTTTCTCATTGATAAACTTCTCTAGTTCTGGAGTCAGAGAGACATTCATAGATAGCTTCGGGGAGTCTAAGTAGATACTAGGTATTTTACCGTAAATAACATGGATTGTTATTTACTGTTATTTACTGTTGTTTGGGTCGTTGACGAGTTTTAGAAACTCTCCAGGCGGTTTCCTGTCGCGCTCTCGTGCCTGCCTTAGTGAAGATGAAGCCAGCTTCAGAGAAACTGTCCCCGTAGCCTCGGATGGTCTTAGGAGATAGTTTAAGCAGTTGAGCCAGTTCTGAGGTCGAGAGTAACCAGTCTTTTTCGTAGGCTCTCTCTAATGCCTCCAGGTGAGCCAGGGGAGGGGGAGATGGGGCGAGCTTGGACACGATGGCTGGAACTAACCGAGAGGTCAGCGCTTCGGCGAAAGCCAATAAAACTCCTGACTGATTAATTGGGGCGAGTTGTTCGCTTTGTTCGCTGTGTTCGTCGGACAGTAGTTCGGATTCTTCTTTGAAGTCGGTAAGTCCGCCGCCTCGTCCTATGTGGGCGT
>JAAUUT010000193.1 GCA_012031035.1 Candidatus Altimarinota bacterium
GGGGAGCATCCGATTCCCTCTCCCACGGGAGAGTTGAGGGAATGGCAGATACCGTAGTAAATACCGCGGGAAGGGGAGCATCCGATTCCCTCTCCCACGGGAGAGGGTTAGGGTGAGGGCAAATATAACGCGATCGCCCCTAAAACTTTTTCTAATTCGTCAAAAACCTCATCATTTCTGAATCGTAGCACCGTCAACCCATGAGATTGCATCCACTCATCGCGATCTGCGTCTTTAACTTGTTGTGCATCGTGAACTGCTCCATCTACCTCGATCGCAAGCAGCCCAGCATGGCAATAAAAATCGACAATGTATTGCCCAATATTGTGCTGACGGCGAAACTTTGCCTTGAAGAAGCGGCGATCGCGCAAACATTCCCATAAAATCGCTTCTGCTGACGTTTGCTGTTTCCGAAGTTCGCGAGCGCGCCCTAAAAGCTCTCTAGGAATTTGCCGATTACAGCCCGATAACTTAGAAATTTCTGGATTCATACAAGCGAGTTCCCAAACTCCCTACTCGATCGCATCTCTCATATATTGTCCCCATAAAGCGGCTGCTTGAGAACTACCACTGCTAGTTGGAGAACTGTTATCATTCCCCAGCCAAATCCCCGTAACTAAGCGATCGTTAGGCACATAACCAATAAACCAAAGATCTACTCCTTGATTAGTCGTTCCCGTCTTTCCTGCTTCTCCTATACCGATACTAGCAGCCTTGCCCGTTCCCGAATGAATAACTCCTCGTAACATCGCTGTCATGGTTTCGGCAACCTCTGATGAAAGAACTTGTTTGCCGACGCTTTTATCGCTATCGTAGGAATAAATCTCGCGACAACTCCGAAAATCACTACCATTCTCACAGTCGTTACCATCGAGAATGCGTTTGATTGCATGAGGGCGATTCCAAATCCCGTCATTAGCGAAAGTTGCATATGCCCCAGTCATTTCTAAAACGTTGACTTCGCTTTGTCCTAATACTAATCCGGGAGCGGCTTCTAGTTTAGAGTCAATACCCAGACGATGTGCTGTTTCGATAACCTTGTCTAGACCCACATCTTGTGCTATTCGCAAAGAGACAGAGTTTTCTGACTGTGCGATCGCGCGATACATATCGATCTCTCCGCTACTTCGTTCGCAAGGTCTAAATTGCTGTCCCTGCCAACTAATACCATCGCACGAATAAGTTTTATAAGGAGAAATGCCGTTTTCGAGTGCTGCTGCATAGGCAAAGACTTTAAAGGTCGATCCGGGTTGTCGTAGTGCCTGAGTTGCCCGATTGAACTGGCTTTGCTTGTAATCTACGCCGCCCGTCAGTGCTAGAATTGCGCCTGTACGAGTGTCGAGAGTCACGATCGCGCCTTGAGAAAATCCTCCGCGAGAACCATGGGTCTCAATTTTATTCCGTAAGGCTCGTTCTGCTTTGGCTTGCATTTCTAAATCTAAGGCAGTTTCAACGATAAAATTGCCTTCTTTGGCGAGTTCTTCTCCCAAAAGAAAGCGTAATTCGTCAAAAATATAGCTGTAAAAATAGGGCGCAATGGTACTCGATAACGCTTCTGTTGCTCTGGGACTGACTTCGATGCGCGATCGCCTTGCCTTTTCTGCATCTTCGGCACTCACCATCCCCAAGTTTGCCATGCGGTTGATGACTCGATTGCGCAGTTGTATGGCAGTATCGTAATCCTGAACGGGGTTATAACTATTGGGTGCGGGTAACATCGCCACCAAGGTTGCTGCTTCGCTTAGGGTTAAATCCCTGGCAGATTTCTCAAAATAAAACTGCGCCGCATCTTCAAATCCATAACTGCCAATCCCCAAATACACGCGATTGAGGTAGGTTTTTAACAACTCATCCTTGCTGTAATATGCTTCCAATTTCAAAGCAACGATCGCCTCGCGCAGTTTTCTCCCCGCTGTGTTCTCGCGTCCTACTTCAGCAAACAAACTGCGTGCGAGTTGTTGGGTTAGGGTACTCGCCCCTTGACGAGATTGTCCTTTAGAATTAATTATCAATGCCCGCGCTACTCCATAGGGATCGACCCCGAAATGCCAGTAAAAGCGACTGTCTTCTGAAGCGATCAGCGCTTTAGGAAGATAGGGCGAAAAATCTGATAAATTATCTATTTCTCGATGCGTCCTTTGCTGTACCGAATTTAAAGGCGTTTGTTCGTCTCCTGCATAGATGACGACTGGGCCGGTTATTCCCATCGGTAAGGGACGGACGGGGAATTTTGTCCATTCATAACCCATCCACAAGGCAAATACGCCAGTTATTGCGCCCGTCCCGTAGAGAGAGTTGCGCAGCCACTTCACCCAAAACGGAGGCGGATTGTGATATTTTACTTGCACGGCGGCTTCGAGTTCCGGCGGGCCTAGGGCGATAGTATCGCCATGATAAAGGGGTACTGATTTGAGCCTGCGTCTCCCGCGATAAATTCCGTTAGTCGATTGTTCGTCTTTGAGAATAAAAGAGCGAGGATTTTTTTTGTCTCGATTTAGCGAACAGTGAACGTGGCTGACGATAGGATTGCGGACTACGATATCGCTCGATCGCGAACTGCGTCCTAGGGTATAGCGATCGCCCACTAACGGATAAATTTCGGGTTTATCTGTCTCTCCATCCCATATCCACAGTTCCGGTACTTTGGCTCCTTTTTTGAGCGCGCCTAATTTGACTTTAGCATTGATTTTTTGAACGGCTTGAGTCAACATCTGACTCAATTGAGTTTTTTGCGGCTGTGGATTTTGTGTCATGGGTGTTCGTTGGAACAAGCAGATCTAATACTAGATTAACCGCCGATTTCTCAAGTTGGAAGTTTCTTATCGCAGTTCTCTTTTTTGATGAAATCTATCTGTCTTTAAAAACTGATAACTGGTCACTGGTCACTGATAAAAGGCGATCGCAGTTTAAAAAACTTAAAAACTTTGTCTGTGCCTCCAATCTTTTTGTAGACTTGAGCCAATCATTCAAGACGTTTTATGAAACCGAAATTCAAAGATGCGATCGCGTGGGAACAAGCACAATTGTTGATGCAACCCGCTTTTATCCGCACAATTGATAATATTCGCAAACAACTCGACGAATCCAGTTGGCAAGGCACTTATCAAGAAATTCAATCTCCTTATCCTGGATACATACTCTGTTTGACTCAGGGCGATCGTTCGGTTAATGTAGATCTTTGGAATCTTTGTTTTGAAGTATGTTTCCTCGATTACCTTTCCAATCCCGCAGAAACGATTCAAGAGGAGCAAGAAGTAGAAATCGATACGAGTTTAATCGATGAAACGGGCGAGGTTGATTGGCATCGGTTGGAAACGAAAACTCAATATTTAGTCAATCGGATTTTTGCAAGTTTACCAACGCTATGAAGCAAGAATTAAGAGAACTTCAAATACAATTGGGAGCTATCTTTGAGGAAGGATCGATGGTTGCAAGTAGCTTTGGCAACGATCGCCCCTCAATTGCAGCAGCGAGAAATGGCGTAGCTTTGTGCGATCGCTCTCATAGGGGATTCTTACAACTCAAAGGCGAGGATCGCTTGCGCTTTCTCCACAACCAAACTACCAATAACATTAACGCCCTTCAAAATGGGCAGGGATGCGATACGGTATTTGTTACCTCTACAGGACGAACGATCGATCTGGCAACGGTTTACGCAACCGAAGAATCGCTTCTCGTTCTCGTTTCTCCTAACCGTAGAGAACAACTGATGCAATGGATGGATCGCTATATCTTTCCGATGGATCAAGTTGAATTAGCCGATATTACTGATGAAAATGCCATTTTAAACCTAATTGGCGATCGAAGCGACTCATTGGTCAAAGAATTGGGCGCACAGACAATAATCGGTCAGCCGGAAGGGAGCCATATTTTTATCGACGAAGGAATTCGCATCGGGGTAGGAAGCGGACTGGCTTTACCGGGATATACTTTAATCGTCCCCACAGAAGCAGCAGCAGGGGTTTGGTCGCAATTGACGAGTGCGGGTGCAATTCTGATGGGCGATCGCGCTTGGGAACAATTGCGGATTATGCAGGGAAGACCGACGTGCGATCGCGAACTCACTGACGACTATAATCCTTTAGAAGCAGGACTCTGGAAAGCGATTTCTTTCGACAAAGGCTGTTATATCGGTCAAGAAACGATCGCGCGTCTCAATACTTACAAAGGTGTTAAACAGCGGTTGTGGGGAGTCAAACTCAGCGCACCCGTTGCAGCCAATACCCCAGTTACCTATGAAGGCGATAAGGTTGGCATTCTCACCAGTTACACCGATACTGAAGATGGTGCGTTTGGTTTGGGCTACGTTCGCACGAAAGTAGGCGGTGAAGGATTGAAGGTTGAAATCGGCGAAAGTTCGGGAGAATTAGTCAGCGTACCGTTTTTAACTCACGAATATTACAACCCTAGTAATAAAGTTTAGAGATATCGTTGCAGAACTTCTACGGTTGCTTTTCCGGTTTTTTCCCAGCTAAATTGACCAGATCTTTTTAAACTCAAACTACTCAAACGCGATCGCAATTCTTCATCTTCCACCACTGCTTGCATCGCCTCTGCTAATTCCCCAACGTTATAGGGATCGATTAACAATGCCGCAGATCCCGCGACTTCTGGTAAAGAAGAAAGATTAGAGGTAATAACCGGAGTCCCGCAAGCCATTGCTTCAAGTACCGGAAGACCAAACCCTTCCCACAATGAGGGAAATACAAGGGCTAAGGCTTGGTTTAATAGAAGAGGTAGTCGTTCATAGGGAACATAGTCGAGAAATTTGACGCGATCGCCTAAACTCAATTCCTGGACTTGCGCTTGTAGTTTCGGCGTGTAGCGCTTGTCAGACGGCCCTGCTAGCCAAAGTTGACAGTCGCCATCGGAAATTTTTGCAAAAGCAGCAATGAGGCGATCTAAATTTTTGTAAGGGTCGTGACGACCGAGATAGAGAAAGTAAGGCGGTTGCTCATCTTGACTGGGTAGATTCAGCCTCCGATAATGATTAGCATCATAGGCGAGAAGAATCGGCGTAATTTTCGTTGAGGGAATACCATAAAAATTGGTGATATCTTTAGCAGTGGCTGTGGAGTTACAAATGATATGTTCGGCGCGATCGAGAACTTGAGGGATGTAGTAACGAAAATAGGGAGTTAGGGGAGAAAAACGCTTGGGAAAGCGTAATGGAATCAGATCGTGAACCATTACGATAAAACGGCAGTCAGTATAGATAGGAGCTTCTGGGATGGGAGAAAATAATAGTTTAGATTGTCGCTTTTTATAGATTGGCGGCAGATGAAATTGAGTCCAGATAAGGCGGTTAAAATGTCCTTTAGTTCCTCGGTCGGGGGTTAAATTATCTGGAATGAGATGACAGCTAAATTCAGCGTATTTTGAGTAGTTAATAGAGTAGGATTAAGAGTTTTTAAATATAGGAAAAGGTTTTTAGCATAATTACTAATTCCTGTAGGCTTTGAAAAAACAACAGCTAGATTTACTAATAAATCGCTCACTTTTAATTTTTAACGCTCAAAAAGGGTAATGCAGTTTTTTATTTGATAGAGAAAAACTATACAATCGTTTAATTTCAAATTATTCAACCTTGAGCGAATTTTTATGCGATCGCTATTTTTAAATTCTAATAATAGCTTACTTTTTAGCGAGGAAAGTACGTCAACCTTCCTTTATCCGATCTATCTTGCAGGAAATGGCTGATGTTTGGTTTCGCTCTTGCTCAATCAAATCTACGAGCGATCGCATCCACGAGTATATGTTGTTCTATTTTAAGCTTCGATTAAGAAAATCAGTAACCTTAATCAGAACTTTGTCAGTGACGGTAATTTTAATAAGACTTTGTTTTTTAATTTTTATAAGTTTGTTGAGAAGAAGAATCGCGCTACACAGACAAAATCAACCTACAGGCGGGCGATCGCAATGGTTGTCTACGATTTCGGTTTTATACTCCAACTTAGAACGGTAGAAGCAAACATCAAATTCAAGAAAAAAGTTTGTCTGACCCAGTATCAATGGTGCATTCGGACTCCTCACCCAAGCAAAGACCAATTCAGTGGTCGGAAACTCTCCAATTTGAACGATCGTAGCAAAAGGCATCGCTGGTTGATTGTTGAGATTACCTGATAACTGAATAATGGCTTTGCGATCGTCCCAGACTCCGCCTAGCTGAAGACCAAGTTCATAGGGTAGAACATTAACTGTAGCCCCACTAGTGTTCTTTTTACATCTCCTGAACGGATACATACTTTACAATCATTTCTACTTTATTGACGGCTCATCGGCCTTGCACGAATATGTCCATGTGTCGGTAGGGGTAAGCGCATAGATGACTTCATCCGCGAGCGTCCCATCCGCATAGCGCCATACATTGCGTAAACGACCTTCCTGCACGAATCCTACTCGCTCGGCAACACGCATACTCCGCGTGTTGCGCGCATCACAGATAATTTCAACTCGTTGTGCGTGGAGTACGTCAAACACATACGTTGTAAGCAGCCGAACCGCCTCAGTGACATACCCGTGGCCTTGCTCCGAAACTCGTACCCAATACCCAATCGAAAATGCGGGAATAGACCAGCCGTCCGGCTCGCGTGGGTGTAACCCAAAGCCACCTAAATCCCGTTGTGTCTCAATCTGCCACATACCCATCGAAAACCGCTTCCTCAACAGCCAATCGGCGGATACACGGAGAATCCAATCGCGCGTTTCATCAAGCGTGTGAAAGGCAGCGGCTTGCTCTGGTTCCCAAGGACGGAGATGATCGCGTGACTCGGCGTTGGCGGTATGGCGCGCCTGAGCGTCTGCAAGCGTATATGGACGAAGTAGCACACGCGGGCCACGCAATTCCTCAAATATGGGCCGTAATGTCATGTATGGGGGCTGATTGTCTGGCATGTCCATGCTCCACTACGTTAGTAACACGTCGTAAATGGGTTCTCTGCCCACAATCGATATGCTTTTCGCGCTCCCGTCCTCACCGAATTACTTAATTCTCGATATTTTGACCAAAAAGACGGTAATGTTGCAGACTTCATAGTTGTTCGTAGTCCATCGGCACCGATTGACCCGCAGCAATTTCTTGTTTTGCCTTTCCGGCTGCCGCAACTAAATTATTTTGTGTTCGCTCAAATAAAACATCCCAACGCTTTTCATCTTCTAAATCGGCAATGTAATCTCGAATGTGTTCTATAACTTTTTCCTGCAAGTCATCGGGCAGGGATTCAACCATTTTCACGAAAGTGGCGATCGCGGCAGAAGACATAAATTTCTTAAGAATAATGGGTTGCTACCTCTATTTTACAATCTGGCATCCATCGGGATTGACATCCTCTCCCGCTAACCCTACGGGTGTAGACGGGAGATTCCTAAGACTCGCGACTTAGGTTTCTGCTTCCTTCCATTACTGGGATTTCGCAACTGCCGTCTAACTCTATGGTTATCAGGTC
>JAAUUT010000070.1 GCA_012031035.1 Candidatus Altimarinota bacterium
CTTATGTATACATTCTCCCTTGTCCCCCTTGTCCCCCCTTGTCCCCCCGTCTCCCCATCTCCCCGTCTCCCCGTCTCCCCATCACCCTTCTTTCCATCGGTTCAGGACATCTTTAATCAAAACTTCTTGAAGCCAAATCTCCCCGACGATCGCGACGGGAAAAGCCAGTAATAATCCTAAAAAACCAAAGAAACTTGCAAAATAAATTGTGTGAGTAAGGTAATAGCCGGAAAAAGCGAGATAGGTTGTTTTATAATCAGGCGAGTGAGTAGCTGAGAGTCTATTTGTTGGATAACAATATAAAAAATCAGCACGAATAAAGCTTTCCAAGGGTTTTCTAAAAGCGCGATCGCCATTGGCGGTACGACGCTTAAAACCGGGCCGATATTGGGAATAAAAGTAAATAAACCTGCGATAGTCGCTTGAGAAAGCGCTAAGGGAATTTGCATTACCAGTAAGCCAATGAAACTGAAAATGCCAACGAGCAGCATATTAAAGAAAATAGCTGCTAGCCACTTTTGTAGGGCGCGATCGCACCTAACTAAAATAGCATCAACTCGTCGCCGATAAAATGAAGGAAATAAACGAATGAATGCTTGGCGATAAGCATTAGGCTCGGCTAATAACATGAAAGTTAGCACTAACAAAAAAAGTAAGCTCAGCGGAACCCCAAGCGAACTATAAAAAAAACTTAATCCCCGTCCGGCTATCTGATTGACTAGCGGTTGCAATTGTTGGGTTAGCTGTTGTAGGGTCGGTAAGGATTGAATCAGTTCGGGATCGAGACGACTAGCTAATTCTTTTATCCAAGTAATTAAGGCTTCGATTCCTTGGGGGACTAATAATACTAACTGCTGAAATTCTCTAATAAAAGGGGGAACGATTAACCAAAAAAAACTGACTAATGCTCCGATTAAACATAACCCAGATAGCAATATCGCATAACCTCTTTTGATTCGCCACGTTTGAAACTTTTCGATTAAGAGATTTAAGGTAATGGCTAAAACAATCGCTGCAAATAATAGCAGTACCATCTGTCGCATTTGCCACAGAATGTATACAGAAATCCCTAAAGCAATAATGCCAAGCCAATGACCAAGTTTCAAGCTGTCCTCTTTTTTTAATAAGCGATGGGAATTTAATCAGTGATTTTTTCTCCCTCTCGCGATCGCCATAATAACGCAAAGATTAAGACCGTTACGGGGATAATAATTGCCAATAAAGCATTAAATTGAGTAGGTGCGATCGCAAGAACTGGGCCGACATAAACAATGGCAACCGATAATACAGTAGAAATAATTAAGACTTTTATAACAAATTTTATTTGACTATACATCAAACTTATTGTATCGATCGAAAATGTTAATTTAAAAATTGGGAAAAAAAACTTATCTTAAAAGGGAAAATGGTTCTTTTCCCCTTCTTTGAAGAAAAACAAGAAGTCTATATCAACTTCTGAACAACTCGATCTCCACAGAGGTAGCAATCCGCTCCAGGCGCGATCGCAATTTCTAGTTATGGTGAATCGAGTAGAGACACAAGCTGCTTAACCAGAATTCACTTGTCGCTTTGAGATGAATTGCGATCGCATCCTATCAGAATTTCTCAACCAAATCGATAACCAAACCCGCGCACCGTAATTAAATATTCGGGTTGACTGGGGTCGAGTTCTAACTTTTCTCGCAACCAGCGAATGTGAACGTCTACCGTTTTAGTATCTCCTAAGAAATCTGGGCCCCAAACTTGTTCGATCAGTTGTTCGCGCGACCAAACCCGACGCGGATAGCTCATAAACAACTCTAGCAATCGAAATTCTTTGGGAGATAGATTAATCTCTTCATCCTAACGACGACGCGGCATTCTTGGGTATAGAGGTAAATATCGCGGTATTTACGCACAGAAGATTGGGTTAGTGCCCCAAAGCTTTGACGGCGCAGGAGAGCGCGACAGCGAGCAACTAGCTCGCGCATACTAAAGGGTTTGGTAAGATAATCATCGGCTCCTACTTCGAGTCCGAGAACGCGATCGGTTTCGCTAGCTTTTGCTGAAAGCATTAAAATTGGGATGATGTTGCCTTGATAGCGAAGCAAACGACAAATATCTAACCCATGAACTTGAGGCAACATTAAATCTAATACGACGAGATCGAAAGAATTTTCGCTTCCTCCAGAGGTCGCGTTTTGAAGCAAGTTGAGCGCGACTCGCCCATCGCTTGCTACTGCAACCTCATAACCTTCTTCTTCGAGAGCTAGAACTATCATGTCTCGAATGACATCTTCGTCTTCGACAATAAGAATGCGATTGTTGTGGACGAATTCAGAGTTGGAAGAATTCTGAGGAACTTCGAGAGACAGCATAAAAAAAATTTTTACTGGGTTCTATGCCAATTTATACACCAAAAAGCATGGAAAGAACAGTCTTTTTAAGCTGATTATTTAATTAAAGATTGTTAAATTTAATAAATTGGGGCGATCGATTAATTCTTTGGCTAATAGAAACCCCGCGATCGTCCAAGTTTGATATTTTCTAGCTTCTCGACCGATTAATCTTCCATTTCTACCATCGTAATACTCTGCCCATTCATCTTTTGGCAAACATCTTGTTGCAATTTCAACAGCTTTATAGGCGATTTCTTCTCTCCCTGTTTTCAGAGCGGCTGCTGTTAATAGCCACAGTAAAACCGGCCAATTACCGCCATTATGATACGACCACGGTCGATTTTTAGGATCGCATCCAGTTAGCACTTGCCAATCGCGATCGCGCAAAGCAGGAAAACAAATTTTCATCGGCATATATCCGATGAGATCTTCCCATCTGCTTTCGATAACATTCATGATTGCTTGAGATTGTTTTTCGGTTGTTAAAGAAGATAAGATAGCAACTAAATTTCCCAAAGAAAAAAAGCGACAATCGAGTTGAGATGGACCTAGATTTCCGGCTAAATAACCGCCTTCTTCGGGCAACCATTCACTTAGTTGAGCATAAGGAATTGAATCAGAATAAATATTAAATAAGTTAAGGGCTTGTTCGCCGTATTCCTCACTTTTATAGCGATAAATGATATTTAAGCGTTCGAGATCTAGCCAGTAGTGTTGGCGAATATGATAGATAAGAGGCTCTAATCGATTGTTAACAGCTTGATTGATATTGGCATTTTCTTGGTTATCTAATAAAAGTTCTTTTGCTGCTCGCAGGGCCGTATAAAATAGCGCTTGAATTTCTAGAGGATGACCGTTAATTCCCATGCGGCGGTCAATCATACACGCGCCATCGGGAACTAATAGGGTCGGATACATATCAAAACGAGCCGACAAGCAAAGTTCGAGGATCAAACGAATTCCTTTTTGACATTCAGGAGTATGGGCAAAAGAATATTCATCTGTGGCTAAAACGTAAGCTCTCAGGAGAAATAACCACCACAAACACGAATCAACTGGCGTTACTCTACCGATCGCATGGTCGCCAAAATCAGCTTTTAAATATTGTTCTTCATTGTTAGAAGTGACTTTAAAACTAGCAGGCATTAAACCTCGTCCGGGTTCTAAAAAATCGAGTTGCCTTTCTTTGATTTGAAGTTTTAAGGTTTGGGTTAAAAAATGGCGAACGATTTCGTTTTTCCATCAATTAAAAAGACAAGGGCACAGGGAATAAAATCGCGAATAAAACACTGGTCGTAATTGAGTGCTTCGACACTGGGATCTTTTGCTGCTACTGTCCCGACGGGATAATCGCCATAATAAATAATTGAGTCGTCTAATGCTTGGCGAGCAATTTCTTTGAGGTAATTTTCGTCTATCATTTCATTTTTATTCCTTGAAAAATCTCAATGCGATCGCGCTTAAAATTTTACGCGATCGCACTAGATATTAACTCATCAGCCATTTCAAAATTAGCAGTCACGTTTTGAACGTCATCGAGGAATTCTAAGGTATCGATGAGTTTTAGGAGCGATCGCGATTGTTCTGGATCGGTAACTTCAACAATATTATTAGGAATCCAGCGCAATTGTGCGTCGATAACTTTAAATCCTTTTTCTTTCAAGGTCACAGAAAGATTGTCGAGATTAGACGTTTGCCCAAAGACTTCCGCCCCTTTTTCCTCTTCGTCGTCATAAGCTTCATAAGTATCCGCGCCGCCTTCTAGGGCAGCTTCTAAAAGCGCATCTTCGTCAATTTCTCCCTCGATTTCGACAACCGCTTTTTGCTCGAACATCCAGCTAACGCAGCCCGTTTCGCCTAAATTTCCGCCATTTTTACTAAAAGCTGCCCGCAAATCCGCAGCCGTGCGATTGCGATTGTCGGTTAAAGCTTCGATAATAATCGCTACACCGCCCAATCCGTAGCCTTCGTAGCGAATTTCTTCTAGAATGGTATCATCTTGATAAGTACCCGCTCCTTTAGCGATCGCGCGATCGATATTTTCGTTAGGAATTCCAGCCGCTTTTGCTTTTTCAATCGCCGTGCGCAACTGAAAATTGCCTGCTGGATCGGGAATGCCATTGCGAGCCGCTACAATAATGGCACGGGATAATTGGGTAAACGTTTTCCCTTTTTTCGCGTCAATTCTTGCTTTTTGGCGTTTGATATTCGCCCACTTACTATGTCCGGCCATCTTCTAGACTTAATAAATCTCTCCAATCTAGATTACTATTTACCAACGATCGCTGATTCCTAAAATGGTAATCGCTCACAAAATTATGAAGTAATGTAACTAAAGTTGTTAAGCTCTATTTCAAATTTCAAGGAACTAGACCTATTTTGGTCATAGAGGTAAGAAGACCGTGGTACGATGCGATTCGTAACTTGCTTACGGATTTAGGAGAAGAACCATTCGTGTTAAGGGTTGCTGTTGTTGGTTCGGGTCCGGCGGGTTCTTCGGCTGCCGAAGTACTAGCTAAAGCCGGGATTGAAACGTATTTATTCGAGCGCAAACTAGATAACGCTAAGCCTTGCGGCGGCGCAATTCCTCTGTGTATGGTGAGTGAATTCGATTTACCACCAGAAATTATCGATCGCCGCGTCAGAAAAATGAAGATGATATCGCCGTCGAATATCGAGGTCGATATCAATTTAGATAATCAAGAAGAATATATTGGGATGTGCCGTCGAGAAGTCCTCGATGGATTCATGCGCGATCGCGCTGCCAAATTAGGCGCTAACCTAATCAATGGAACCGTTTATCAATTAGATATTCCCAGCAATAATACAGACCCTTATACCATCCATTACGCCGACCATTCCAATGGCGATGCTCAAGGAGTTATCAAATCGCTAAAGGTGGATGTGGTTATTGGCGCAGATGGCGCAAATTCTCGCATTGCCAAAGCCATCGATGCGGGAGATTATAACTATGCGATCGCGTTCCAAGAGCGCATTCGCCTGCCAGAAGATAAAATGCTTTACTATAACGATCTGGCAGAAATGTATGTCGGTAACGACGTTTCTCCCGACTTCTACGCTTGGGTATTCCCCAAATACGACCACGTAGCCGTTGGTACGGGAACGATGAAGGTTAACAAAGCCATCATCAAAGACTTACAAATGGGAATCCGCCAACGCGCCGCACGCAAGCTAGAAGGCGGACAAATCATCAAAGTCGAAGCGCATCCCATCCCCGAACATCCCCGTCCCCGTCGCGTTGTCGGTCGCGTTGCACTCGTCGGAGACGCAGCAGGAACGGTTACTAAGTCTTCTGGCGAAGGAATCTACTTTGCGGCAAAATCGGCTCGTATGTGCGCCGAAACCCTCGTAGAAACCACCAACGGCGGAAAGCGCCTTCCTACCGAAGACGACCTCAAGCTGTACCTCAAGCGTTGGGATAAGAAATACGGCATGACTTATTTGGTGCTGGATATCTTACAACGGGTCTTCTATCGCACCGATGCGACTCGCGAGGCATTTGTTGAGATGTGTTCTGATAAGGATGTCCAAAAGATGACCTTTGATAGCTATCTTTATAAGACGGTAGTCCCTGCGAATCCTTTGGTTCAAATGAAGATTACTGCTAAAACCATTGGTAGTTTGATCAGAGGAAATGCACTAGCGCCTTAAGAGAATCATTTTTAAGTTTTAGCCACCAAGATAAAAAGACAAATAGCTCTTTTGTATCTTGGTGGTTTGTTGTTTATACGCGAGTATTTTTGAGAGTATAAAAATCGGAATTTTATTGCTTTACTGATGCGATCGCTTTTTATAAATTGCTAGGATTCATGTTAGCCCGAAGCTCTGCCAAATTTTGACGAATAATATTAGTATTAGGATGATTAACTCCCAACACGCGATCGCTTATTTCCAAAGCTTTGTGATAGAGAGGTTCGGCTTCGCTATATCTTCCTTGAGATCTGTAGAGTTCTGCCAAATCGTTGAGGCTAGACGCTACATCGGGATGGTCTTCTCCAAGTAAGCGTTTATATAGTTCTAAAGCTTGCTGATAGAGGGGTTCGGCTTCTGCATATCTTCCTTGAGCATAGTAGAGTAATGCCAGATTGTTGAGGCTAGTTGCTGAATAGGGATGGTCTTCTCCGAGCAGGCGTTTTCTCAGTTCTAAAGCTTGCACAAAAAGAGGCTCGGCTTCGCTGTATCTTTCTTGAGCTTTGTAGAGTTTTGCCAAATTGCTGAGGCTAGTTGCTAAATTGGGATGGTCTTCTCCAAGTAAGCGTTTACACAGTTCTAAAGCTTGCTGATAAATAGGTTCGGCTTCTGCGTATCTTCCTTGCGCTTTGTAGAGTAATGCTAGATTGTTGAGGCTAGTCGCTACATCGGGATGGTTTTCTCCAAGTAGGCGTTTTCTCAGTTCTAAAGCTTGTTGAAAAAGAGGTTCGGCTTCGTTGTATCTTCCTTGAGCATAGTAAAGATATGTCTGACTGTTGAGGCTAGTAGCTAAATCTCTTTCTAAACCTAATTCTTTTTGTAGCTCAATTGCTTTACGATAATACTCGATCGCAAGAACTATTTCTTTTTGATAGTCTTGAAACTCACCTCGCTCTAGCCTGTTTGAATAAATCCTTCCCAAACTAAAGTAAAGAGTAGCCAAACTCGAATCTTTTTTTCCTTGTTGTTCTTTCTGCTGGATTAACTGTTGTAAATCTTCTATCGGTAAAAAGTATGGGTTGTCATCATTAATGCTAGATAATTCACTCTCATTAAGCGCCAAGCGAATTGGTTCTATATCTTGACTGGAAACAGTAATCGTTTTTCTAGAAACAAACCGAAATACTCCTTCGCGCCAACTCCAAAAATCAGGCGCTTTTTTAATTAAGTTAACTAACATTTGATTAGTTACCCAAAGAATAATCGGATAAGGAAACTCTCGCAATGCTTCCCTTGTCCATTGCAAATAACCAAAGAAAATCTCTTGTTCGGAGCGTTCATTTTCTAGTTTAAGAAAGTATAGTTGCTCGGAACCAGTAACAGTGATGACAGCTTTTCCCCCCTGACGCAAATACTCTTCGTTTTGCACCAATTGAGCAAGTGCATCATAAAGACTCGGTTCGCCTCGCGCTAGAGTTATTCGATAAAGACGAAAATGAGGTTGTAATTCTGCTTCGTATTTAGCAATAATTTGCTCTCGTAAATTCAGATCGTCGCAAACAGCAATTAGCAGACTCATTGCTTGCTCTTTTGCTTCGATAGTAACAATGAGAGCCTCATAAGCATCTTTATTCTGCGCATCAAAATCTAATAACTCTTCAGTAGCCATTTAATTTATCAAGCCTTGCTCTTTCAACAGTTCAACTACAATTGGATGAATGTCGTACCAGTTTTGACGATTGCGATATTCTAAGACATATAGCCCATGCAATAAATCTAGGAACTCCTGTTCCTTTGGATCTTCAGGCATAAAATTTTGATAAGTTGTTTGCAAAATAGCATAATCAACCTTACCTAAAGGAATAGCGAAATCATTACGAATATTATCGATCGCTTTTTCTAAAACTTCATCGTTAATAATAACTGACTGTTCCGGCTGTCTTCGGAGCGATCGCAAACAAATTCGACAACACTCATTCGCAATACGAATCAATTCTCGCAGCAATCCACCGCTTTTTAAAACAATTTTTTCAACAGTTTCTGATTCTAATAATTCAGAAGCAATTCGCTTGTTTAAAATTTCAGATAAAACATCCATTGCTGCGGGACGAGGTTTTGAGTTTGGCTGACGGCTTTGACCTTTCTCAAACAGTTTTAAAACTGACATTACGACAATTTGGTCGTTAGTTTCAGTCTCGATTAAAGGTCTGAGAAACTTGTCTCGCAAAACAGCAATTGGAATTGTGTAAATAATTCTAAATCCTGGTTGACAAATAGCTTTAATATTATCTTTATAAATATCGTTAACCTTTGCCAATTCCAGCTTATCTAAATCGTCAATAATTACTAAGATTTCTTTTTTTGTTGTTACTTGAATAACGGCAGCAATTTCATTAACTCTAGCAACTAAGTCTGTTACTTTGCGTTCAAACTCATGCTTAATTTCATTACGAATAGAAGCATCAATTTTTAACTTGCCAGTAATTAGTTTAAGAAGGTCAAACCCAGTAGTTACTTCTGCACCAAGGGTTTCTGTTTCAATGCGAGTTTTGGTAGCAAACCACTTGTAAAAAGAATCTTTTATCGATTTAGAAATTTCAACTTGATTGACTTCTGCTTGATACATTAAATTAACCGCGATCGCAAATAAAATATTAATGTGGTTAATATCAGACATTTCAATCGTGTCTGAAATAGAAAATAAAACTACAAAATAGCGATCGCCCAATTGCTTGCTAAATTCAGCTAACAAAGTAGACTTGCCACAGCCACGATGTCCTGTAAAAACAATTTTTCCATCACTATTGGGGCAATCTTCAACTAATTGCTCTAACTCTTCAAGTGTCTCGTTGCTAAAACTAACTCTAAACCGTTCCAAGTCTTTCTGTTCTAGAAGTGGTAGCAGATCTAAATTTCTGTAGGCTTCCTGAAACGACTTTAATAAATCTTGGGACATTACTTTATATTTTGTCAGGATAAGTAGAATCCGTATTTATCTGTATCCTAACCCGCGATCGCAACTTAGAAAGCGATCGCATTAATAAGTCGTCTTTAAAAACTTTCTCGATCGTTAAATCGGTTGCTTTCTAACCATTTTTCCCAAAGGTCGGGACGGCGTTCTTTCGTTCTTTTAATTTGCTCTTGTTTGCGCCAGCGATCGATTTCTGAGTGGTTTCCCGATCGCAAAACCTCTGGAACTTCCCAATCTCGGAACACTGGCGGTCTGGTATACTGAGGATAATCGAGCAGTCCGTCTTCAAAACTCTCAGCTTTGAGAGATTCAACTTTTCCAACCGTTCCTGGTAATAGCCTTACCACGCCATTGATTAGCGCTAAAGCAGGGATTTCCCCACAAGTAAGGACAAAATCCCCCAAAGATACCTCTCTGGTTACTAGATGCTCTACAACTCGCTCGTCTACTCCCTCATAATGTCCGCAAATTAAGATTAATTGGTTGTAATTACTCACTAACTCTTGCAGTAAAGATTGATTCAACGGTTGACCTTGAGGACTCATCAAGATAATCTCTCGTCTTGGTAAAACTGGCAAAGATTCGACCGCAGCAAAAATAGGTTCGGGTTTGAGGAGCATACCAACTCCCCCGCCATAGGTTTCGTCATCAACTCGTCGATGTTTATCTTGGGCAAAATCGCGAGGATTAACCAAATTAACTTTGGCAATCTGCTTAGCTAAAGCTTTACCAAGCAATCCAGACTCAAGCGCAGAGGTGAAAAAATTGGGAAACAGCGTAACAATGTCGAATAGCACAAAAATGTTAATTTTTTGATTAGCTAGAAATGTAACGCCGAAGGTTTTTTCTAGCGCTCATTTAATTTAAACTATCATCTGTAGGATTAGTCTGCGATCTAACTTTGACATTAACTTTGACTCGATCGCACAGTAATTATAAAATTTCTTACAAAATATTATCAAAAATTATTCTATGCTAGCTAGAATCAGCAAAGCTTTAAAGTCATTAATAGAAGTCAATATTCGCTCTCGGCTGACCTTTTAAATAAAGCACTAAAACTATATGGAATAAGCCGTATAAGCTCGCAACAATCGAATAAAAAACGATTGTTAAGGAGATTATTCAAATTTTAAGCACCATCACCCCAGATAATCTTAATTTTAAGCCTATGGTTACAAGCGATAATATGCTGCAAATAGAAACTCAAATTCCAGAAAGCCATATGCCCTTATCGACGAAAACCGCCATTTTGGTGATTGGTGGTGCTGAAGATAAAGTTCACGGACGAGAAATTTTACAGACATTTTGGACTCGTTCGGGGGGAAACGAAGCAATCATTGCGATTATTCCCTCAGCATCGCGAGAACCCCTATTAATTGGCGATCGCTACCAACAAATTTTTGAAGAGATGGGCGCAAAATTTGTTAAGGTTCTCGATATCCGCGATCGCGAACAAGGCGAAGATGTCTACTTTCAAGAGTATGTCGAACAATGTACCGGAATTTTTTTGACCGGGGGCGATCAACTTAGATTGTGCGGACTGCTGGCCGATACTCCACTCATGGAACGCATTCGCCGACGGGTACAGCAAGGAGAAATAACCCTAGCTGGAACTAGTGCAGGGGCAGCGATTATGGGACATCACATGATTGCTGGCGGGAGTAGCGGCGAATGTCCCAATCGCGCACTTGTCGATATGGCAATCGGTTTGGGATTTATTCCAGAAATCGTTGTGGATCAACATTTTCACAACCGCAACCGCATGACTCGCTTGCTCAGTGCTATCTCAAATCATCCCGAACGATTGGGAATCGGTATCGACGAAGATACTTGTGCTTTATTTGAAAAAGATGGATGGTTGCGAGTTATTGGACGAGGGACAGTTACAATCGTAGATGCAAGAGAAATGTCTCACACTAACCAAGCAGAAGTTGGGGCAACCGATCCCATCGGTTTGCACAACCTAAAATTGCATATTCTCGTGCATGGAGATAACTATCATCTCCACCTACACAAACCCGTTCCCAAGCAGTAAAAAATTTAGATAAAAGAAATGTCAAAAAAACTGTTTGTAGCGAACAGTCTAGAGCTTCCTGCAAACGAGACAATTAAAAATCGTCTTTTCGCGCTTCTCTCTCGGCACTTCTACCTGCACTTATGAAGATTCTCAAAACCCAAACCCTGCGCGGGCCAAACTACTGGAGTATTCGACGACAAAAATTAGTGATAATGCGTCTCGATCTAGAGGATCTAGCCGATAGACCCTCTGACGAGATTCCTGGTTTTTACGAGGGATTGATCAAAATTATGCCTAGCTTAGAAGAACATTTTTGTTCTCCTGGTAGAAGAGGCGGCTTTTTGGAGCGAGTTCGCCAGGGTACTTATATGGGACACATTATCGAACACGTAGCCCTTGAATTTCAAGAATTGGCGGGAATGCCAGTCGGTTTCGGCCGCACCAGAGAAACATCAACTCCTGGCGTTTATAACGTTGTTTTTGAGTATGTTGACGAACAGGCAGGGCGCTATGCAGGGAGAGCCGCCGTGAGGCTTTGTCGCTCGATTGTGGATACGGGAATCTATTCAAAAGCAGATTTCGAGCAAGATATCGCCGATCTCAAAGATCTCCATGCCAATGCCGCTCTCGGTCCGAGTACAGAAACCATCGTCAAAGAAGCCGAGGCACGAAAAGTTCCCTGGATGGTGCTAAGTGCCCGCGCTATGGTTCAGCTTGGTTATGGTGTTTATGGAAAGCGCATTCAGGCAACATTGAGCCATTATTCGAGTATTTTAGCCGTCGAACTGGCTTGTGACAAAGAAGGTACGAAAACCATCTTGCAAGATGCGGGAATTCCCGTACCCAGAGGAACCGTCATTCAGTATATGGACGAACTCGAAGACGCGATCGAAGATGTCGGCGGCTATCCCATTGTTATCAAGCCCCTCGATGGCAATCACGGACGCGGAATTACAATTAATATCAACAGTTGGAAAGAAGCAGAAGAAGCTTACGATCTAGCGAGTGAAGCCTCGAAAAGCCGCTCGGTCATTGTAGAAAGCTATTATCGAGGAAGCGACCATCGCATTTTAGTAATTAATGGCAAACTCATCGCGGTAGCAGAGCGAATTCCAGCGCGGGTTATCGGCGATGGCAAGCTGACTATCGAAGAGCTAATCGAAGAAACCAATCGCGATCCCAATCGCGGTGAAGGACATGATAACGTTTTGACCAAAATTAGCGTAGACAAAACCGTTTTAGCCGTTTTGGATCGTCAGAATTACACCCTTAAAACCGTCCTAGCGCCAGGAGAAATTGCTTATCTACGGGATACCGCTAACTTAAGTACGGGCGGCATCGCGATCGATCGCACCGACGATATTCACCCAGAAAATATCTGGATTGCCGAGCGAGTCGTCAAACTGATTGGTTTGGATATTGCTGGGATCGATGTCGTTACCCCAGATATCACTAAACCCCTGCGAGAAGTTGGCGGCGTAATAGTAGAAGTCAATGCCGCTCCAGGGTTTCGGATGCACGTCGCGCCCAGTAAAGGGTTGCCTCGCAACGTTGCGGCTCCCGTACTCGATATGCTCTTTCCAGAAGGAAGCCCCGCTCGTATCCCCATCATTGCCATTACTGGCACTAACGGAAAAACGACAACGACTCGCCTGGTCGCTCACATCTATCGCCAAACCGGAAAGGTGGTCGGGTATACGACAACGGATGGGATTTATATCGGCGAATACCTAGCACAACAAGGAGATAACACCGGGCCTCAAAGTGCAAGCGCTATCCTTAAAGATCCTACCGTCGAAGTTGCCATACTAGAATCGGCACGCGGCGGAATTTTGCGATCGGGTTTGGCTTTTGATTGTTGCGATGTCGGCATAGTCTTGAACGTAGCAGCAGATCATTTGGGACTCGGCGATATCGATACTATCGAACAAATGGCAAAAGTAAAAAGCGTGGTTGCCGAGACGGTTAGCGCCGAAGGTTACGCCGTCCTCAACGCCGACGATCCTTTGGTCGCAGCAATGGCCCAAAAAGTTAAGAGCAAGGTGGCTTATTTCTCGATGAGCCTTGATAATCAAATTATCCAAGACCATATTCGTCGAGGCGGTATGGCTGCCGTCTACGAAAATGGCTATCTTTCTATCTTGGAAGGCGAATGGACTTTGCGCATTGAAGAAGCTATTAATCTTCCCGTAACAATGGGAGGCATGGCTCCTTTTATGATTGCCAATGCGTTGGCCGCATGTCTAGCTGCTTTTGTCAACGGTGTCGATATTGAGATAATTCGTCAAGGAGCGAGAACCTTCGTGCCTTCGGTCAATCAAACGCCAGGACGAATGAATTTGTTCGATCTCGGTAATATTCACGCCTTAGTTGATTACGCCCACAATCCAGCAGGTTATGAAGCAGTAGGGGGGTTCGTTCGCAACTGGAAAGGAGAGAAACTGGGAGTTGTTGGGGGGCCTGGAGATCGCCGCGATGAAGATTTAATTCTTTTAGGTCAGTTGGCGGCCCAAATGTTCGATAGCATTATTGTCAAAGAAGACGACGATAAGCGAGGGCGAGATGATGGCGAAGTTGCCGATCTAATCGTCAAGGGCATTTTACAAACCAAATCCGATCTTCCCCATCAAGTGATTTTGAACGAAACAGAAGCGCTTGAAACAGCTTTAGATCGAGTCAGTGCTGGCGGTTTGGTGGTGATTTTTCCCGAAAGTGTCAGCCATGCAATTTCTGTAATTAAAAAACGATTGCCTAATTTGTCGGATTAACTTTCGTTAATCATTAGCATCAGAGAACGATAAGTAAGGGCGAATGGTCATTCGCTCCTACCAATTTAATTGCGATCGCATGATTGAAGTAAGCAGATTGTAATTGCGCTGCATTTTCTAATAAAGTAAAAAATAAGCACCTGACTAATGAGAATCTTTTTCATAATATAATGGCTTATCTTTTTCTTTAAATCGTTTCGATCTCAATAGTTATGACGATTGAACTGTCACTGCAAGATTACTGGGATATCGCAACTGAAACCGAACGAATTATTCCTACTTGTCACTCCGACGAGATAGATACCACTTGGGCATATCCCGAACAATTAGGAAGCGGATACTTTCGGGAAATCTATTTACGCCCTGAATTGATGTTGAGTATTCAGTCTAATCTACTACACGATGACTTGGCGATCGCATTACCCGCTCGCGAACATCTAGTTGAGATCTCATGCAATCTGAGTTCTGGGGAAAGTTATTTACATGGTAGTGGAATTGCTTTAGAAGAACGTTTTCAAACCAATGCCAAAGAAAAATGTTTAGACATTAACATTGAGCTAGAAGCAGATTGACTAAAATCGTTAATTTTAGCTTCATCAGAACCTATTCCAGCCGCGATCGAGCAATTGCTAAAAATTTTGATAGACCGCAAGTTATTGCACCTGTCAGCCAAATTACGCCAGCAATGGAACGAGTTTTGCAGCAAATCTTGCAGTGTCCCTATCACGGCGCAGTCAAACGGCTGTATCTTGAAAGTAAGGTTATAGAATTAATTGCATTGCGCCTAAATCAGATCTTAACCGAACCGCGCGATATTTCCTCTTGCCATTCTCTCAAACCAGAAGATCTCGATCGCGTTTACTATGCCAGAGAAGTCTTGCTGCGGCAAATCGATTGTCCTCCTACCTTAATCGAACTAGCACGACAGGTGGGATTAAATGACTTTAAACTCAAGCGGGGTTTTCGTCAGGTTTTTGGAACGACAGTTTTTGGTTATCTGCATCAACACCGTTTAGAAAAAGCACGTCAACTCTTGGAAGTAGGAAATTTGAAGGCGAGCGAAGTAGCCAAAAAAGTTGGATTTCGCGATCGCAGCTATTTTGCGAGTGCTTTTCGCAAGAAATTTGGTCTAAATCCTAGCGATTATCAGCGTCAATCTCGAACCAGCTAGAGGATTCGAGAACAACAGAAGCAAAAAAATCCGTTTAACCATCAAGAAAATCCCGCTAGCCATCACTACGAGCGATCGCACACCAGTCCATATCTAGTAAACTTCTTGAGAAGTATTCTTGATTGTTATTGATGGGTGGAGTGATGGAAAAAAACATGCCAATGTTGGCGGCGATCGCAAGTGTCGTTTCTATTGCAACTGCCTTGCCCGTCTGGGCGAGATGAAAATCCGAAAAATTTTTCCCCTTGAAACCAATTTATTCGTCCAGCAGCCTACTCCTGCTCCCCACTCTCCCTCCCTTACAAGGCAGGAAAAGCAGAGAGGTCAAATTGTTGTCGTCACGGGCGTTAAACTCAACCCTACCGAAACGGGGATCGAACTGATTTTACAAACGCCTACGGGAGAGGCAGAACTTCTGCAACCGAATAATGTTAGTTCTGGCAACAACTTCATCGTCGAGATTCCTAATACTCAACTGCAACTGCCCAACAGCAAGCCATTTCGCCAAGCCAACCCCATAGAAGGAATTAGCGAAGTCACAGTGACCAATATTGATGCTAATACCATTCGCGTTACCGTAACCGGAGAAACAGCGCAGCCACAGGTAGAATTATTCGATTCAGACCAAGGATTAATTTTCGGATTCACGCCAACGCAACAAGAAATCGTCTCAATCGATCGCGTTCAACTCAATCAAACTGAAACGGGATTTGAAATCATCTTACTAACCCCCACTGGGACTGCACAGCAGTTGCGAGTTGTCAATATTTCAGAGGGAAATAACTTTATTGCTGAGATTCCCAACGCTCAGTTAAAGTTGCCAGATGGTGAGCCGTTTCGCAGTGAAAATCCGATTGAAGGGGTTAGCGAGGTAACTGTTACCAATCAAAACGAAAACACAGTTCGGGTAATAGTCGTTGGAGAAGAAAAACAGCCGACGGTAGAGTTATTTGATAGTGAGGAGGGGTTGATTTTTAGCGCTGTTGGCGATGCCCCTTCAGCACGGGGAGAAGAAGATATTGAGTTAGTGGTGACGGGCGAGCAAGATGGCTATGCCGTGCCCAATGCCAGCGTGGGAACGCGCACAAATACCCCGATTCGGGATGTACCTCAATCGATTCAAGTGGTGCCCCGACAGGTATTAGAAGACCAGGGATCGGTTACTCTAACGGATGCCCTCCGTAATGTGAGTGGTGTTACGACTGCAACAGGAGTCACATCCAGTATTCGCGAAACTTTTTTTCCTACCATTCGTGGCTTTAGTAGTGGTTTTGACAACTTCTCTGTTGATGGCACGAGTCGAACGCTTGCATTCGGAGGAAGGTTTGGACTAAATAATGTCGAACAGATCGAAGTGCTCAAAGGGCCTGCTTCTGTACTTTACGGAAGTGGAGAACCGGGCGGTACCGTTAATGTAACTACCGAACAACCCCAAAGAGACCCAGCCTATGAAATAGAAGGCGTTATTGGCAACTTTGATTTTTATAACCCTTCTATTGACCTGACAGGGCCACTCAATGCCGACAGAACGATTTTGTATCGTCTCAATCTTGCCTATGAAAATTCTGGTTCATTTACCGATTTTTCAAACCTGGAAGTGTTAGAAATTTATCCAGTCATGAGTTTCCAGTTAGGTGAAAATACTAAGCTAACCCTTGATGTAACCTACAACACTGCTTCCCAGAAAGCACCTCCCAGTGGGTTGCCTGCTGAAGGGACTCTTTTCCCTAGTCCTTTTGGAGAAATTCCCCGCTCTCGCTTCATAGGCGAGCCTGATTTTGACGAACTAGAGACAAGCTATGTTTCTGCTGGCTATCGCCTCGAACATCGATTCAGCGATGACTGGTCGCTGAACAATCGCTTCCTAGCAGCTTTTGCAGAAGATATGGGAAGAGGGGTATTTGGGGGCCGTCAAGACGATGGACGGACTTATAATCGTACCACTTCAATTTTCAAAGAAACTACTCAAGCCTACACGCTCCAGACGGATTTGATCGGTCAGGTACAGACTGGAATTGTTAGGCACGACCTATTGTTTGGAGTGGAGTTATCTTGGTTTAGATTGAGTGGTGAAGGATTTGTTCCAGAGGGAGAAAATGTCTATCCTATCGATATTTTTAATCCGGTCTACGGTGCTGATATTCCCCCTATCTCAGAATTTGATATCCCGGACAGAGATGATTATTCAGAAACCAACGCCATTGGCGTTTACGTTCAAAATCTGCTTTCGATTGGCGAACAGGTGAAGATTTTGCTGGGGGGGCGCTTGGACTGGTCAGAAACTTCCACTGATGACAATATAGCAGCCACCTCAAGTTCTGATAACTCGACTGATTTCAGTCCTCGTATCGGCATTGTTTACCAACCTATTGAACCCATTTCTTTGTATGGTAGTTGGAGCCGCTCTACTCTTCCCCAAACTGGTTTAGACCGAGAGGGAAACCCGTTTGTGCCCATCACGGGCGAGCAGTTTGAAGTCGGGGTCAGGGCAGAACTGTTTGACGATAGGCTCATCGCCAACCTGGCAGCCTATCAAATTACTCGGCAAAACGATCGCGTTGACGATCCGGTTGACCCTGAGAATTTCCAGATTCAGATTGGGGAGCGACGCAGCCAAGGCATTGAATTCGATCTCAGTGGAGAACCTTTCCCAGGTTTACGACTAATTGCCACCTACGCCTACACAGATAGCATCATTACCGAAGATACGACAGCAAATGAAGGAAATCGAGCGCTTAATGTTCCTTTGCACAGTGGCAGTCTTTGGGCAGTCTATGAAATTCAGGAGGGCGATCTCGCTGGGTTAGGTTTTGGTGCGGGTTTGTTTATTGTCGGCGAACGACCCGGAGATCTGGAGAATAGTTTTGATTTGCCTGGATATACGCGAACAGATGCTGTGTTGTATTATCGACGAGATAACTGGAGAGTACAACTCAACGTCAATAACTTGTTTGATGTGGAGTATTTTGAGAGTTCTGCCGCCAGAGAGTTTTTAAATTACGGTGCGCCCTTTACGATTCGGGGAACGGTTTCAGTGACATTTTGATAGCAAAAACGCGATCGCCCACGCTAACTTAATATGAACGGATTGAAAATTTGTTTGTTCCCAGTGGTTCCGATTGCGCTATAGAAGCAGTTCCCAAAAATTAGTGAGGATAAATACAGTGAATCGCTCGCTTAAGTTTTTTTTGCTCGTGGCTTTTGTTCTACTTGCGATCGCATCCTGCCAGAACCTACTCATCAAAGGTTCCCAGCCTTTAATAGAGCAATCGACAATTTTCTCTGAGTGCCGAGTTGTTCGACATCAACTGGGGCAAACCTGCGTTCCGGTTGAACCAAAACGTATTGTTGCACTCGATCCAATCTATATTCTCGATCCGTTATTATCGCTGGGCATCAATCCAGTGGGTACAGCAGTCGATTATTGGCGAGGAAAGAGATATTGGGGCGGATTATCTCCTGATGAGGCCGAAGGAATTGAAGTAATCGGTCAGAGCTATCAACCTTCTCTAGAAAAACTACTCGCGCTCAAACCGGATTTAATCTTGGGATTAACCGATGTCGAACAATATTACCCACAACTATCCGCGATCGCGCCTACCGTATTATTAGATTATTACAAAGAAGTTCAATTCTCTTTTAAGAAACATCTTAGAGCGATCGCTCAGATAGTAGGTCGAGAAGCAAATGCAGAAGAAGTTCTCGCCCGATATCAACAACGAATAGAAACATTAAAAGCACAGATAGGGAATAGACTAGAGGGAAAAGAAATTTCCGTTATTTACTATAGCAATGGGACTTTTTGGACACCAGGTCACCAAGCAGTTTTTTTCAAATTTTGAACGATATAGGAATTCGCCTTAAGCCCATTCTTGCAAAAGACAACTTAAATACTCTCCCTACATTTAGTATTGAGACAATTGAACAGTATGATGCTGATATTTTATTTATTTGTGATGACGATCGCAAATCAGAATCTTTTTTCCTCGAAAATCCACTAATCTCTTCACTCAAAGTAGCTCAAGATAAGCGACTTTATGTAGTTGACGGGAATCTATGGCGAGCTTATGGGCCTTCAGTGATCGATAAGATAGTAGATGACCTCTCTAAATATCTATTGAAAGCTATACAGAATCTCTAAAATCTTAGAGATATTGGTGCGGCTTGAAAAATTAAAAATCATTTGCAATAGTAGTAAGATCGCTCCCGATTTGGTGAAGCGATCGCGTTAAACTGTTGATAACCATGGACAGCCATGAAGGACCAAGGTATTTTTTATTTGAGGCTTATCGAACCATTCCATCCTTTCAAGCATATATTTTAATCGACCAAACGTGGATACACATAGAGCAGTATTCTAAAACCGCTAATAAACGTTGGTCGTTGTGCGAATATGATGAAGAAGACGATGCGATCGCGCTAAGTTCGGTAAACTTCCAAATTTCTTTAGGAGATATTTATAATAAAGTTCAATTTGAGGCGCAAGAATAGAAGATAGAATTGCGATCGCTCTTTTAAAACCTAATCTTATATATATGCCCTTAATTTTGCATTATCCAGACTGGTACGAACTATGGGAAGAAAGCGAACAAAATGGGGGATTATCATCCAAAATCAGCGACTTTGAAGCCATAACTCAAGGTAATCACCCTAGTTTGGGGAAAGTACGATGGCAAGAAATACAGCTACGAACTGGGCTTTGTTTGATTATTTATGAATATCTACCTGTTGACGAGATTATTGAAATCTCAACTTCTGATGCGTGTGACGAGATTAGTCTAGGCTTTTTTATGGTTGGTAATGTCAGAACGAAGCTGCATGGTCTAACCGATGAGGTTTATGAAATTGTTGGGCACAATCGTATAGAGTTTATGCCAGATGGCGGCAAAGAAACTGAAGAATATGCAGCCGGAAAACATATCTTAAGAGTACTTTTAGAGATCGAACCAGATCGCTTTTTTGGTAGTTTTGCAACAGAACAGCTAGACAGACTGCCGACTGAATTACAGCGAATAGCGATAAAAGGAGATAAACAACCATTTTATCGACAAGGAACGACCACAACCGAAATGCAACTCGCGCTGCGACAGATTTTGAATTGTCCGTACCAGGGAATAACTCGACAAATTTATTTAGAAGCAAAGTCGATGGAGTTGATCTCGCTTCAGTTTAGTCAATTTTTAGAAAACGATAGCTTTCCAGAACCTTCGAGTTCTTTGTCGTTAGATGATGTCGATCGCGTTTATCATGCTAAAGAAATTCTTATTAAAAACTTTAATAATCCTCCGTCACTTATAGAATTAGCACGATTGGTCAATTTAAACGATCGCAAACTCAAACAGGGGTTTCGACAAATTTTTGGCACGACAGTATTTGGCTACTTGCACGACTATCGAATGCAACAAGCCTATCAACTACTCTCAATTGGACGGATTGGAGTTAAAAAGGCGGCTAACTCTGTGGGCTATAATAGCCCCACTTCTTTTAATACAGCGTTCAAAAAAAAGTTTGGGATCAGTCCTAAAGCACTTCAGAGACAGTTGGGAAAAGAAGACATTGAGGCGATAAATACTCGAACCACTGGTTAGTTATTTAATGCAGCCAACTTTTTTCTAAAAAAGTCCGTTTGGAAGAGAAAAAAAGTCCGTTTAGAAGAGTTCATCTCCATACCTAAAGAACGCATTACTGATACACTTTTTGAGAAAATTTCTTAATTGGTGTGAAGAGTAATGGTCAATAAACTGCGATCGCTTGCTATGGCGACTATTGCTTTGTGTTTATTATCTCAATCGGCTTGGGCAGAAGAAAGGATATTCGTTCGACAAACTCAGCCCCAAAACCAGCAACAAAGAACGAGCGATCGCGTTATATCTATTACTGGAGTGCAACTCAATCCCACAGAAACAGGTTTAGAGATCGCGTTACAAACCGCTATCGGAGAAGCCGAACAATTGCAGATCTCAAATCGCACTCAAGAAAATACTTATATTGCCGAGATTCCCAACGCACAGTTGCAATTACCATCAGGAAAGCCATTTCGTCAGGAAAATCCCATAAAAGGAATTAGAGAAATTTTAATCGCTAATTCCGATCGCAATACAATTCGAGTAAGCGTATTAGGGGAAACCACCGCCCCACAAGTAGAATTATTTGACTCTGATGAAGGATTAATCTTTGCCCTTACTCCCCCTTTACAAAGAGAGGCACAGAGGAGTCAAATCATTTCCGTGACAGGCGTGCAACTCAATCCCACCGAGACAGGGATCGAACTCATTCTACAAACCCCGTCAGGAGTGGCAGAACAGTTACAACCCAACAATCTCAGTTCGGGCAATAACTTCATTGTCAACATTCCCAACGCACAGTTACAATTACCATCGCGAAAGCCATTTCGTCAGGAAAACCCCACACGAGGAATTAGCGAGATAAGCGCGACTAACTTCGATGCCAATACAATTCGAGTGATGGCAATAGGAGAAACCGCACTTCCGCAAGTAGAATTATTTGATTCCAATGAAGGATTGATATTTGGCTTTACCCCGCCTCCCCCCTCCCTCTCCCCTTTGCAAAGGGGGACACAGAGGAGTCAAGAGGGACAAATCGTAACGATTGACCGAGTACAACTCAATCCCACCGAAACAGGTTTTGAAATTGTTTTATTGACCCCGACAGGAGATGCACAAAATCTACGAGTTGTCAACATTTCAGAGGGAAATAATTTTATTGCGGAGATTCCCAACGCTCAAATTAACTTACCTAACACTCAACCATTTCGGCGTGAAAATCCCATTGAAGGGGTGAGTGAGGTAACTGTTATCAATCAAAACGAAAACACGGTTCGGGTGTTAGTCATCGGAGAAGACAAACAGCCAACGGTAGAGTTATTTGATAGTGAGGAGGGGTTAATTTTTAGCGCTCAAAGCGAAGCAAGTGAATCGGCACAAGGCGAGGAAGATATTGAGTTAGTAGTAACGGGAGAACAAGACGGCTATCGGGTTCCCGATACTTCTACTGCGACGAGAACCGATACACCTATTCGCGATATTCCTCAGTCGATACAAGTGATTCCCCGACAAGTCCTCGAAGATCAAAAAACAACGCGACTGCGAGAGGCACTTCGTAATGTCAGTGGCGTTTCAGAAGCTTTTAATTTTGGAGGAACAACAGATAGCTTTATCATTCGTGGTTTTGCACAATTTAACACTCTGCGAGATGGTTTTAGGATCGGTCAAGGAGGACGAGAAACAGCCAACCTGGAGCGAATAGAAGTTCTCAAAGGCCCAGCTTCGGTGTTATATGGCAACTTGGAACCAGGTGGAGTAGTGAATCTGGTAACTAAAAAACCACTGAGCGAGCCTTACTATTTTGCCGAGTTTCAGGCAGGAAATTACGATTCCTATCGAGGCAGTCTCGATTTTCAGGGCCGATCGATCCAGAAAAAAATGCACTCTATCGATTAAATATCGCTTATGAAAACTCAGATACATTCCGCCAACCCGTAGACCGCCGTACCGAACGTTTCTCTATTGCGCCTGTATTGACAGCAAAGATTGGCAATAGTACCGATCTGACTTTTGAATTCGATTATTTAAATGTCGAGCAACCCTTCGATCGCGGTTTAGTTGCTATCGGGGATCGACCTGCCGATATTCCCATTACTCGTTTCCTCGGCGATCCCGATGACGTGTATGAGGTTGAAGAAATTGGAATTGGCTATCGACTAGAGCATCGCTTTAACGAAAATATAACGCTTCGCAATGCCTTTCGCTTCCAACAGTCCGACTCCTTCGATCAAAAAACCCAGCCAGGGGAACTAGATGAAGAAACTGGAAATTTTTCGCGTAGATTCGATTCTAACAATGATACGGAAAGAAGATATGCTCTCCAAACCGATCTCATCAGTAAGTTTGCTACGGGTTCCATCGAACATACACTGCTATTCGGTTTCGATCTCTCAAGAACTGAAACAGAAGGAACTAATCGGGGTTTGCCATTTGCCCCTGACATCAACATCTTTAATCCAATTTATGAAGAAGTTTCTAGAGATCTAGACGATTACACCGAACTCGGACGAGATGACTTCAACAGAACGGACATTTTGGGGATCTTTTTACAAGACCAAATTGCCTTTACAGATAACTTTAAAATGCTGATTGGCGGACGTTTCGATATTGTAGACCAAGAAAGCGAAGATCGATTAGAAGACACTACCTCTTCTCAATACGATGAAGCCTTTACGCCTCGAATTGGTCTAGTGTATCAGCCTATTGAGGAAATCTCGCTTTATGCCAGTTTTAGTAAATCCTTTGCCCCTAACTTTGCCACTGCTGAAGATGGTTCTTTCCTCGACCCAGAACGGGGAACGCAATACGAAATTGGCATTAAAGCAGACATCACCGAGCGCATTTCAGCAACGCTAGCCGCCTATCACATTACCAAAACCAATATTGCCACAACCAATCCCGACAATCCCGATTTTTCTCTTCCCGTTGGGGAAATTACTAGTCAAGGAATCGAATTAGATATTGCAGGGGAAATCCTTCCTGGTTGGAGGATTATTGCTTCCTACAGTCACAACAACAGTGAGATTACCGACACTAGCGATGCTGAGTCTTTTCCAGTTGGCAATAAAACAGAAAATGTGGCTCCGAACACGGCAAGTTTGTGGACGACCTATGAAATTCAAGAAGGAAGTTTACAAGGATTGGGTTTTGGTTTGGGTTTATTTTATGCCGACGAAAAAACAGGAGATTTTGAGAATACCTACAAACTGCCAAGTTTTATTCGCACTGATGCCGCAATTTTCTACAGACAAAATAATTGGCGTGCTGCCGTTAATTTTCGCAATTTATTTGACGTGAAATACTACGAAAGCGTCAATTTTGGCAGAGGAGCAATTCAACCGGGCGCGCCGTTTACCGTTGTGGGATCGTTTGCCATTGAGTTTTAAGGTTAATCGTTAAGGAGATTACTATTATGAAATCTTTAAAACTTCGCCCTCTTGTCTTTCAATTGCATCGCTATATCGGATTGTTTGTCGGACTGATTTTAGCGATTGTAGGATTAACGGGTAGCTTGTTAGTTTTCACTCATGAACTCGACGGGATCGTTATCCAACAACAATTCGGACAAGTCATTCCTCAAGAGCAGCCTTTGCCACTGAGCGCGATCGCGGCTAAGATTGAAACTGCCTATCGCGATCGCCCAGATTTGAAAATCGCTCAATTCGATCTTCATCCCCATGCAAAGACTTACCGAATTCGACTAATCGATAAAGAGGACAAGCATTTAGAAGTTTTTGTTAATCCTTACACTGGAGACATTTTAGGCGATCGCTCCCGCGACAGTGCTTTTTTTAGCCGAGTGGTAGAATTGCATTATTCACTCTTCGCTGGAAACATTGGCACGGCAATCGTGGGGATTGTTGCTTTTCTCGTTTGTCTTCTCAGCGTAACTGGTGCAGTATTGTGGCCTGGTTGGCGAAAACTGACGGCTGGTTTTAAAATCAAATGGAATGCTCACCCCAAACGGCTCAATTTTGACATCCATAAAGTTGCTGGGATTGTTGCTGCTGTTTTTCTATTTATGACTGCCATTAGCGGCTTCTGCTGGAATTTCTACGAACAGGCAGCACCTGCTATTTATGCTCTCACGCTTAGCCCCAAACCTGCTGAATTAAAATCTAGCGTCGCTACTCAAACTCCTATCGGAATTGACGAGATTGTTAAAATATCGGATGCTGTTTTACCTGGCGCAATTACTACCTTTATTTCCGTGCCAACTAAACCTGATGAGGTATATCACATTTACAAAAAGCAGCCTCAAGACGCTCAATATTTTGCCAATTCTGTTGAAATCGATCGCTATAGTGGCAAGGTGTTGCGAGTCAACAATAGTCAAACAGCCACCTTGGGCGATCGCATTCTCAATGCGTTTGTACCCATGCACTATGGGACATTCTGGGGTTTACCCAGTCGCATTCTCTATGTCTTCGTCGGTTTAACTCCCACCATCCTAATAGTTACGGGTTTTGTCATGTATCGCTATCGTCGCCCTTGATTTTTAATTTCCTTGCACAAAGTTACCTATTAAATAAGTAAGCGCGATCGCAAGATTGATATGAGCGGGATCGCTGAATGGAAACTGTACAAGCACGTCCTGTACGGGAGTTTTGTCCGATATCTGTGTTTGATGCTGTGTTTGCCGATTGGGAAATAAGACTAAACATTTTAGAGGCACAAGCCGCGAAAGGTCAACCCAACTCAGGATATTAAACTAAAAAACCACAGGAGAAAAAAAATAATGCACGCTATTCTAGAAACCTAATTTCTCCTTTATTAGGAGAAATTAATTGAATGGAAACCTGAGTTTTGATAAACTGATTAAATCAACAAAAAAAAGATTTATGTCTACCAATCCCAAAAAATCAATCTCTGAAACAATTAAAGAATTAGATAAGGCGGATAAGGAATTCAAAAAAAGTGAAGTTAACCTAATTCATTTACTTGGGTATATTTTCGGTAGCTTTATTTTTTTAAGTCTATTTATAGGTTTTCTAAGTTCTAATAATACTTCTAACTCTAGACAGACTACCGAATACGATTCTGATTCAATTATTAGACGTTCGGGAGTTGGTGAGACTGTTGATTCTCCTGAAGAATTAGTTAGACTTTGTATTACTACTGCTCAGAGTCAAGGAAAAAGTTATTCTGAAGCTTCCAGGATTTGTAATTAATAGATATATCTATAGTCCCGTTTTTCTAATGTAAACGCCGGGGCGTTAGTTTAGGATATTGGAACATATATATAAAACCTAAGTTATTTTTTAGTAACTTAGGTTTTTTTTACTAATTTCACAACATCTTGGGATTAATGAATCGAAGAAATGAGTTATGTTACCAAATCTAATCGAAAACAATTAATAGCCAAGTCGTGATTTAATTTTTAGATAAATTTAGTAAAAACTTAGCTAAACCAACAGTTAGCTAAACCAACAGTGATTGTGATGGATTAAGCCTCAATTCATACAAGCGATCGCCTGATTGAAAAGCTAGAAGAATGGAAGCAAAAAAACTTAAAAATCTTTTGGCTACCTACCTATTCTCCTAAGTAAAACTTAATCGAAATTTTGTGGAAATTCATTAAGTATGAATGGATTGAAGTTGAGGCTTACGAGAATTGGATAAGCTTACTTAACTACCTCAAAAAAGTGCTAGACAATTTTGGGACGGATTATGTAATTAATTTTGTTTAGGCACTTAACTTAAATCTAAATCTCTTAACCCTTATAAACAAGGCTAAGAAAAAGTTGCACATGGAGTTAGTTTAGCAATCTCTTCACACTAAACGAATCGCACTTCCATTGCTACTCAACGGCGGAGAGCTTAATATTCAAAATTCACAAAGTTATGGATTGTTAACAAAGATTACAACTCTCAACTTGTTTAGATCCATACTGAAATTCCCTCCGTATTTTATCTCGAAAGCTTTTAAAGCCTAACTAATAAGGAGTTACAAAGTGACTAATATTATCGTGAATCCAATCGACAAAATTATCAACGGAACCGGGAGAAATGACACGCTAATGGGTTTAGACGGAAACGACATTCTCTTTGGTTTGCGTGGCAATGATGTACTTATCGGCGGTAATGGTAATGATACTCTCAATGGTGGAAGTGAAAGCGATCTCCTCAATGGAGGCAATGGGAACGATCGCCTTAATGGAGAAGCTGGCAATGATACTTTAATCGGCGGACGTGGCAATGACTTCCTCAACGGAGGTAATGGAAACGATCGCCTTAATGGTGGTGACGGTCGCGATACTATCATTGGAGGACTCGGCAACGATAGTATCGATGGGGGCACTGGTGATGATATGCTTCAAGGTGATGATGGTCGCGATACCTTGATAGGAGGACGAGATAACGACATCATCGGCGGGGGAAGCGGCAATGATACTCTCTGGGGCGGCGACGGTCGCGATACCCTAATGGGAGGACGCAATAAGGATATGGTCAATGGCGGTCTTGGCAACGATCTCCTCAATGGCGATCGCGATAACGATACCCTCATTGGCGGACGCGGCAATGATACCCTCAACGGAAATGAGGACAATGACGTTCTTTTTGGGATGGTAGTTCTAGACTATTTGCTTTAACTGACAATAACAGGCTTGTTTCCTTCGATTCCGACCGTCCCGACCGAGTTTCTAGCATTGCCGTAACTGGAATTAATGGTAATTTGGTAGGGGTTGATTTTCGTCCTGGTACGGGCGCACTTTTTGGAGTCACCGATGCTAATCAGGTTTACACTATTAATATCAACACGGGTGTAGCCACGCTTGTTTCCTCAAACCCAATCCCCTTTACCTTAAATGGCAACTCTTTTGGCGTTGACTTCAATCCAACCCCAGATCGCATTCGCGTGGTCAGCGATGCCGAACAAAACATCCGACTCAATCCCAATACGGGTGGAATTGCGCTCAATCCTGATGGGACGCAAGCAATTGATGTTCCTCTCGCTTATGCTGCTGGCGATCGCAATGCAGGAATTATTCCAGACATTGTAGGTGCAGCTTATACTAATTCAGTTGCTCCCTCCCCCGATCCAACGCGGCGAACCACCCTTTACAATATTGATGCAAAATTAGATACCTTAGTCATCCAGGGTAGCCCGAATTTCCTCATGGGAGATCCCAATACTCCCGTTTCTCCCAATCGCGGACAACTGACTACAGTAGGCTCTTTAGGAGTTGATTTTAAGGATGCAGGTTTTGATATCTTTTCGCTCAATGCTGGCGATCCTAACAACAGTGCTAATATTGCCTATGCTGTTTCTGGATCGATGTTATACAGTATCCATCTGGCGACTGGGACGGCAACTAATTTAGGCACGATTGGTAATGGGTCGTTTAACCTCATCGGTTTAGCTGCCACTTCAGCAGATGGCAATGGTGGTAACGATCTCCTCATGGGTGGTAGCGGTCGCGATACGCTTGTTGGAGGACGCGGTAACGATACGCTAACAGGGGGTAATGGTAATGACAGCTTTAGTTTTGGTTCGCCCGCAGAAGGCATCGATACAATCTCAGACTTTTCTGTTCCTAATGACACGATTCTCGTCTCTGCTACTGGTTTTGGTGGTGGGTTAGTAGCAGGTGCAGCTATTACAGCCGACCAATTTGTCTTTGGCACCTCAGCCGTTGATGCAGAAGATCGATTTATCTACAATCGTAATAATGGCGCGCTTTCCTTTGACTTAGATGGTGTAGGTGGCGCTGCACAAGTTCGGATTGCCACTCTCTCAACGAATCTTTCTTTGACTAATAACGATATATTCGTTGTAGCTTAGAAATTTAATCAATTCAGACAACCTTTTGCTCATTTACACTATTGAGACAAGATATGGTTTGTCTCAATTTTTCTTAGTTTGTAGCGATCGCAAGAATTGTATTCATACATTGTTAAAGTAGCAGGAATTCTCAACTCTTTAAAACAAGATATCGTTCAATCTCTGGTTGGCTGGAATGATATTCTTCAAGCTTTATCTCTCTCAGGACTTTAGAAAATTGGTATTACACCGAAAAACACTTTGTTACTCTAAATCTTTGCAGATGCTTAAATATTCTATTCATCTGTTGTTATTTTATTTGAGATTCTAAACTGTACCTGTTTCTGCTTGAAGCATTACGCATTCACCAACACCACTAATTTTATTCGTCACTGGATTCGCGATGTATCGCGATCGCTATCGTCCCAAAGCCAAATCAAAAACGCGATCGCGCCGACCAAAATTTAACAGGCTTATTGTTATTTTTGGTGCGCGTGAGGGATTTTGATGAAAAACTGGCAAATTTTATGGCTTTTGAGGTTGGCGATCGCGTTTTGCGATCGTCTCAGGAATAATTAAAATAATAGGTAAAGAAGCGTTCTCTAATATTCTATGCAAACCGTCGATAATCAGTCAGACAATTCCGAGGTCATGGAAGCTCCCAAATATGGTTTACCCGTAACCATCATTACTGGATTTTTAGGCAGTGGCAAGACAACCCTTCTCAACCATATACTAACCAATCAGCAAGGACTTAAAACCGCAGTTCTCGTCAATGAGTTTGGCGAAATTGGCATCGATAACGAACTGATCGTTTCTACCGAAGATAATATGGTAGCGCTCAACAACGGTTGTATTTGCTGCACTATCAACGAAGATTTAGTTCAAGCAGTTTACAAAGTTCTCGAACGTCCAGAAAAAATAGATTATCTAGTAGTCGAAACTACGGGGTTGGCAGATCCTTTACCCGTCGCCTTAACCTTTTTGGGAACGGAATTGCGAGAGATGACGCGCCTAGATTCTATCGTTACTACGGTGGATTGCGCCAATTTCAGTCTCGATTTATTTAACTCGCAAGCTGCCTACAGCCAAATTGCTTACGGAGATGTCATAATTCTTAATAAAACCGATTTGGTCGATGAAGCTGATGTAGATGCTTTGGAAGTTAGAATCAGAGATATTAAAGAAGGTGCGAGAATTCTGCGATCGCAAAAATCGCAAGTTCCTTTACCTTTAATTCTTAGTATTGGTTTATTTGAATCCGATAAGTATTTCGATACAGCCGAGGCTAAGCACGAGCATCATCACCACAACCACGACCACGACCATGATTGCGGTCACGACCATCACCACCATCACGATCGCGACCATCATCATTCCCACCATTTAGAAAATGATGGTTTTACATCCTTGTCCTTTGAGAGCGATAAACCTTTTGCTATTCGGAAGTTTCAGTATTTCCTAGACAATCAAATGCCTGAGAATGTTTTTCGTGCTAAAGGAATTCTGTGGTTTGATGAAAGTCCCAAGCGTCATATATTTCATTTGAGCGGTAAACGATTTACCCTTGAAGATGACGAATGGAAAGGACAACAGAAGAATCAGTTAGTTCTTATCGGTCAAAATCTCGATTCCGCCAAATTACGAGAGCAAATCGAAAACTGTCTTTGTATGGCTTCAGCTAGTCGTGCTAAAGGCTTTGGTAAATAGCGGCTGGGGATTGGTGACTGGGATACTAGGAAATAACCCAACCCCTAATCACCAATCCCCAAGTATGCGCATCGTCATCCAGCGAGTTAAATCGTCTCAAGTTACAGTCAACGGAGAAATTATAGGTAAAATCGGACGAGGATTGAACTTATTAGTCGGGATTGCTCCTACTGATACAGAAACAGAACTCGACTGGATGGCACGTAAATGTTTGGAGTTACGAATCTTTCCTGGCGAGGAAAAAAGCGATCGCTGGGAAAAATCCATTCAAGAGATCGAAGGAGAATTACTAGTCGTCAGTCAATTTACTCTCTATGGAGACTGTCGCAAAGGTCGCCGTCCTTCTTTTAGCGATTCTGCACCTCCAAGTCAAGCAGAAGAATTGTACGAGCAATTTGTAGCTAAATTAAGAGCCAGTGGATTGCGAGTAGAAACTGGGAAATTTGGAGCAATGATGCAGGTTAACATCGAAAATGACGGCCCCGTTACTTTGTTGTTAGAAAAATAAGCTACTTTTCATAATTCATCATTCATCATTCATAATTTACAGTTCTTCTCCTGCGTGATAAGAACTACGAACTAAGGGACCAGAATTAACGCGATCGAATCCTAACGAACGAGCGATTTCTCCGAGGCGATCGAATTCTTCGGGTAGCCAGTATTTTTGGACGGGTAAGTGTTCTAAAGAAGGACGCATATATTGACCCAGAGTAAGGCGATCGCAATTAACCGAACGCAAATCTTTCATCGTCTCAATAACTTCTTCTTCTGTCTCGCCATGTCCCAACATTAAACCCGACTTAGTAGGAATGTTCGCATCGAGTTTTTTAACCCAGCGCAATACGTTCAGCGAGCGATCGTATTTTGCTCCCCGTCGTACAGGCCCTTGTAACCGTCTTACCGTTTCGATATTGTGGTTGTAACAAACAGGTTTTGCGTCAACGACGGTCGCAACTCGTTCTTGTTGTGAATCATCTCCCCCTTTTCCACTCCAAAAATCGGGGGTTAAAACTTCTATTTGTGTCTCGCAATTGATTTGACGAATGGCTGTCATGGTTTTAACAAACCAACTCGCACCACCATCGCTCAGATCGTCTCTTGCGACAGAAGTCAGCACTACATAGCGCAATCCCAATAATTGGACAGATTCTGCCACCTTTTGAGGTTCTTCGGGGTCTAGCGCCATAGGAGCATGTCCTTTATCTACTTGACAAAATGCACAAGATCGCGTACAGGTTTGCCCCATCAACAAAAATGTAGCGGTTTTCTTGGAATAACATTCGCCTCGATTGGGACAGCGACCCTCTTCACAAATTGTATGAATTTGTCGTTGTTTGATAATTTTTTGAACGGTTGAGAGTTCGCTAGCTTTGCCAATAGAGCGTTTTAACCAAGGTGGAAGCGCGGCAATTTCTTCGCGCCACTGAGAATGAGAGGAATTAATTTCTGTAGGCATCTATCTGAGAAAATCTGGGATCGCCATCAATCAAATGTTACAGCATTTTAAAGTAAAGCAATCAATGCTAACACTATCCCTATAAGAGGCTGAAAAACCGAGCAATTTCCCAATTCTTAGGCTCAAAAAGTATTATAAGCAAATTTTATGTGTTGCTATAAATATCTTTTTATTAACAAACTTTACAAATCTGAAGAATATGCTTAATATAAGAAGTGTCAATCATCTTGAACCTTGACAAACAAATAGGAATTATAAGCACATGACAACTACTCTACAACAGCGCGAGAGCGCTAACGTGTGGGAGCAGTTTTGCCAGTGGATCACCAGCACCAACAACCGCATCTATATCGGTTGGTTCGGCGTAATCATGATCCCCACCTTGCTAACTGCAACCGTATGCTACA